>DCIW01000243.1 GCA_002317225.1 Prevotellaceae bacterium UBA1716
TACATACGAGGAACGAGATCGCTACTTCCATCACCATAGTATTGAGCATCGCCTTCAGGAATCTCAGATAGTGGCACATTGACAAGGGTAATCATATTGTCAAGTTTGTTGAAGTAGCCTGTAATGGAAGCATTGAACTTGCTATTTCGATACTCCAAACCACCTGTGAAGTAGTTGCTGGTCTGCGCTTTCAAGTCCTTATTGCCCATATAGAAGAAGGTCTTAGCACCCATATTGCGAGTATAGTGGTAGTTGAGTTCCTTTGGAGTAGGAGTCTTAAAACCTTGGCTCCATCCCATGCGGATTCGGAAATCTCCGAGGCTGAACATGGCACTGGCTTTAGGAGTGGCACGAAAACCGAAACCTTGATTCTTGTTGAGTCGAATACCTGCAGTGAGATTAAACCACTCAAGCAGATTGAACTCATCCTGCACATAAGTTGCTGCTGTCCAATCGGATGCTTCCCCACCCTTCACTCGCATTGGAGCATTGAGGAAGTCGTAACGGAATTCCATTCCTGCACTCAATGTGTTTTCATAAGGAAGGGCAAACACCCCCTTGAGCATAGCCATAGTACGCTGTTGGTCTGCTTGTAGATTCTTCTGACCAGCAAAGTAAGGATAGTAGTTGGTGAATTTGCCTGTAGGGTCATAACCATCCTCAAGTGTTGTATCAGTGTACTTATAGAAGTATGCATGCTTGTTCCAATCCACATCAAAAGTGATGACATCAGTAGTGTTCAATTTCCACTTGCTTCCAGCACCAGCACTTGCATTGCGATACATGAGGTCATAAGTATAGATATCGCACGAAGGATAGTTGCCATCCTGTGGTCGGTTGATTATCTTACCATAATACGAACCCTCCGCATAAAACTCAAGATTGGTCTTTGGAGTGTATGTAAGGCGTTCGGCTACTTGCCAATTGGTGTATTTGTTGACAGTCTTATTTTTGCTATCAGGAAGGAGTTTTGCTTCCGCATATTCTTGGGAAGTATTTTGCCAACCATCAGTATGTTGAATTTGGAAATTGGTGTAAGAATTGAATTTGCCAAAAGAAACACCAACACCATTATGCTGACGAACATCGTTATAGCTACCATAACGGGTGGTGTTTTCAAGATAAATACCGCTTTGGTTGTGCTTTTTTGTGATGATATTCACTACACCTGCTATTGCATCACTTCCATAGAGAGCAGATTGGGCACCTTTTACTATCTCGATGCGTTCGATATTATGTGGATCAATGAGACCGAGGTCGTTTTCACCACCATTATCACCATGAAGGCGTTTTCCATCAATGAGGATAAGGATGTAGGAGTTGCCGAGTCCGCCCAATTGCATTTGACTTCCCATATCGCCCTCGTTGAAAGCAAACGAAGCAGTGAGACCACCAAGGATTTCCTCGATGCTCTTACCTCCGTAGCTGTCAAGCATTTTGCGTGAGATGACTTCGGTCTGCACAGGTGCATTCTTGAGAAGATGCTGTGTACCGGTTCCAGTAACTACAACCTCTTTGAGCGTGTCAGTCATCTCCACTTGTGCATACATAGACGTAGCACATATTCCCATCCAAAGGATGAGAGTGGACAACAAGTGTTTCATTTCTTGAGAAATAAATAGACAATTAGACTCCAAATCCTGGGAGTGATAATTTATGTAGATACAGACTTTGGCAGGTCTTCTGGCTTACCAATGAACCGACGGTCTTCCCGATTGCTCAGTGACACTGTGTGTCGGAACTTAGAATATTGGTTTACAGCTGCAGGAACAGCTCAGGTCTTTCACCTGATTCCCTTGCACAAGGTGTAGGAAACGCCTCATTACCAAATCTGAGTGCAAAGTTAAAGGATATTTACCGAATTACACTATAGATTTGGCCTTTTTTGAACGATTCGGGCAAAATTGCATAAGAAATATTTATTTATGGCATTTCTTCGGCAACGAAAAAAGGAAAACCTTGTTCGGCCCAATACCAATGTGCATATCCTGCTATAACGTTCTTATAACGGTAGATAGGGGTGGTAACGGGAGTACCTTTTGCAGAAGATTGGAGAATTTCTTTTTTGAGGTTTTTTGGCATTTCCTGTTGAATGACATCAGAATAATGAAATTCGTGACCTCTTATCTCCTTACCATTCCACATCATCGTACGATAGCCGAGATGAAGGCGGGCATTCTGCATTGTGGCTTGAAGTGGAAGGACATCGCAGAGCAGAGTTCCATCTATATTATTACATAGGTACATGAAACCACCACATTCGGCATATATGCGACCTCCTTGTTCAGCATATTGCTTGATGTTTTGGAGCATGGAAATGTTGGAAGAGAGTTGTTCGAGGAAGAGTTCGGGATAGCCACCAGGGAGATATAGAAGGTCGCAAGGTGGGAGTGATTTATCTTTTAAAGGTGAGAAAAATCTCACCTCACCCAATTGAGAGAGAGAGTCAATGTTGGCTTTGTAGGTGAAGTTGAAGGCTTCGTCATGAGCTATTAGTATCTTCATAGGGCAAGGAGTTTGTCAAGTTCTACATGTGCTTCAACTTCTTCTGCTGCAAGATTGATAAGCGTTTCCATCTCTTCTTTTGCAGAGATAGTCAATCCTAAATGTCTGCCTGGGATGTTGAGATTAGGGTTCTTTTGCATATAACCTAAACATGGAACTCCTGCATCTTCGCAAGCATCTTTGAGAAACTTATAATGGTTCTCTGAAGCCACCATATTGAATACTACACCTGCAAGTTTCAGTTTAGGATTGAAAGTCTTAAAACCATGAATCAGTGGGGCTACGCTATAAGCTACGGACTTTGCATTTACAACGAGAATGACAGGAATATCGAGAAGCATTGCGATTTCTGCACTTGAACCCTTGCTTTTATCATAGCCATCAAATAACCCCATAACACCCTCGACAATAGAGCCCCCCGACCCCCCAAGGGGGCGTGCTGGCGCTTGGTTTTCAATTGTGTTCTCGATATCGTCTACCCGGATGGACGCCCCCCTGGGGGGCTGGGGGGCTTCAAACAGTTCCTTAATATGCTCTTGTGAAGACATGAAAGAATCAAGATTTACCGACTCATTACCCGATGCAAGGTGGTGAAACATTGTGTCGATATAATCAGGACCACACTTGTAGGGTTGGATATTGTAGCCTCGATTGCGAAGAGCACGGAGAAGGCCCATCGTGAAGGTGGTTTTACCAGAATTGGAAGTGGCAGCACCGATGAGGAAAGAAGCCCCACCCGACCTCCCCATAAGGGAGGAGTTTGAAGTTACTTCCTTACAGTTTGAATTATTATCTTGTTCTTTCATGTATTCCATTACTTGTTTCTAATTAGTCAAATAGTATATACAAGTACTCCCGTTCTTTCTCGATGCCTCGAAAGCGCTTCGCGATGAATGGGGGAGTTAGAGGGGGCCTTACTTTTTTAACAAAACACCCAAAGCGACCGGAGCACCGATAAGTGCTGTAACTGAGTTGATTGGCAGTGCTCCTTCAAAGCCTGGCATACGGGCTATGAGATTGCAAATCAATGCGAGACTTGCTCCACAAAGCAAAGTGGCAGGAAGCAAGATGCGATGGTCTGCAGTATTGAATATGCCTCTGCAGATATGTGGAACAGCAAGTCCGAGGAACATGATAGGACCACAATATGCGGTTATGATGGCAATCAAGACACCTGCAGAAGAGATGATAAGCAGACGAGCACGATGCAGATTGAGTCCGAGATTGAGTGCATATTGTTCGCCGAGAAGCAGCATGTTGAGTGGTTTTGCAAGAAGCATAGTCAGTGGAAGAAGAAATGCCATAATAGCACAGAATACATACACCTGACCTCCTGTCACACGGGCAAAACTACCCAATCCCCAAATCACATAAGCACGAATATCTTCTTCAGAAGAGAAGTATTTCAGCACACCAATGATAGCACTTGCTATATAACCAATCATCACACCCACGATAAGGAGTGTTGCATTACTCTGTACCTTTTGCGAAAGCCACACAATCAACAACATAACGGACAATGCTCCTATTATTGCAGCAAGAGTCAGTGCTGTATTTCCGAAGAGTCCGAAATGCGACATGATGCCTCCACCAATCACTCCATTAAGCAATACTACAAATGCCACTCCAAGACTTGCTGCACTACTGATTCCAAGTACCGAAGGTCCTGCAAGTGGGTTGTGAAAGACAGTCTGCATCTCAAGTCCCGCTACTGCGAGTCCCGCTCCACAAGCGATGGCTGTAAGAGTTTGGGGAAGACGAGTGAGCATTACTATATTATAGAAGATAAGCCCCCCATCCCCCGAAGGGGGAGTATTTGTAGGATGTAACAGAATAGAGAAGACATCACTGATTGGGATTGCTACCGAACCAATGATGAGATTGAGGAGTGCAAAGAGTGGGATGCTCAATGCAAGGAGTGTGAGTTTAGTTATTTTCATCTTTTATCAGGCGTATTTCGAGTTCTCCGGAAGGAAAAACAGTTCGACAATGTTGGTAGCAGAGAGATTTTATCTTTTCGAAGAAATCTTCATTCATAATGTTCCAAAGTTCCCTTGCGAGCGTAATGCTTTCTAACTTTTCCGTATCATCAGCAGTTAATGTTTTCAGAAACTCCTTATTCATCTGAACCTTATGCGAATGTGTATCAAGATGGCCTTCAGCAAGTTTGACGGCTTTTCCAAGCATTATAGCAAGTGTCACCTTCTGGAAACCTAATGAATGAGCCGCCTTCAGCGATTCTCCAATGAAATTGCCATAATGTATGCAACGGATGTCTTTGTCCTTCTGCAAAGCCTTTTCGCTCTTAAGACCTGACACAAGACCAATTTCTGTGCAACCAATGGCTTTGGCTACTTCCATCTCACGCTTAATGGATTGTATGAATGCTTCGTTTGAGAGAGGAGAAACGATGCCGGAAGTTCCGATGATGCTTATTCCGCCTATCACTCCGACTTTGGGGTTGAAGGTTTTCTTTGCTATTTCTGCACCGTTTTCTACAGAAATCAAAACGTCCACTCCTCTATCCGTTAAGGTTCTAATTTCATCAGTTATCATCTTGCGAGGAGTTGGATTGATGGCAGGTTCGCCTACAGGAATACCTAAGCCCGGAAGCGTAACTTTGCCAACTCCTTCTCCTTGAAGGAAGAGGACCTGGTTATCATCGCGGAAAGAAACTTTCGATATTATCTTACAACCCTTCGTTACATCCGGATCATCACTGAAATCTTTGATAACGGAAGCAATGCCTTTATCTTCTATATCAACAGCAATCGACATGATTTCTCCATCAGGCAATGCAAAAGAAACCTCTTCGGGACTTTCATCATATAAGAGTGAAAGCAACGCAGCCTTGGTTGCTGCAGTTGCACAAGCACCTGTAGTAAAACCAGTCTTGAGTGGAAAGAACTCCGGAACTACATGTTCTATAGCTCTCCTCAATCCATACTTCCCCTCAACCACCTGGATAGCCTCCCCCCTCGGGGGCTGGGGGGCCTCCACTACAAACACCTTCATTCCCAACTCTAATGCAGCATTCACCTTCTCTTCAAATCCGCCCGATGCCCCACTCTCTTTAGTGATTATTGCATCGCAATCAAGCGATTGCATCAACTGCTTTTCATCTTCTTTCGAAGGGATGGAATTGTCGTTATTATAAAAAATAAGGTTAGTGGTAGGGAATTGATTCTTCAACGCGATATCTATGCTTTCTTCACGCTGAAGGATTCGGAATATGGTTTTGTGATGCTGCCAATAACCCAGGAGTTTACTAATGGTATTTGCACCAGAGAGAGCAAGCAAGCACTTGATATTCTCAGCACTCATCTTGGAGATTGCATCCTCATAATCACGACAATACACCACTCCTTGCTTGTGTTCGCTATATTTTCGTTGAAGGCGGATAAGTGGAAGTCCGCTCTTAGCAATTTCCTTATGCAGATTCTCCGCAAATGGATGAGCAGCATCAACTATACATTTTACATCATGTTCTTTGCAAAAACGAACAATGTCCTCAGAGGTCATAGCACCAGTGAGACGCACTCCATTGTGCATCTCCACATCTTGCAGTTTACTCTTCGTTGAGTAATAAAACGTTTTGCCCGCTTGTTCGCAGACATCTACCGCAAGACGACCTTCTGTTGTACCTCCGAATAACAGTATCATTTGCCTTTACGGAACATGTGAGTGAAGTGACCATCATACAACTTACTCAGTCCTTTCCTATTATCTATCGCTTCTCCCACCACAATCATAGTGGTGAGGGTGAGCTTATGTTTCTTCATGATCGAAGCGAGGTCTTTGAGTTGACCACGATAAATCTTTTGGTCCTTCCAAGTGAGTTTGTAGCAACAAGCCACAGGAGTCTCAGGAGGATAACCACCTTCGAGGAGTTCGTTCTGCACTTGTTCGGCAAGACTTGCAGAAAGGAAGATGCACATAGTGCTTTGATGTGCTGCAAGCATGTGGAGTTTTTCCTTCTCAGGCATAGGAGTACGACCTTCACCTCGAGTGAGGATAATGCTCTGAACCTTCTCAGGGATAGTGAATTGGCTTCGCAATTCGGCTGCAGCAGCAAGGAACGAAGATATACCTGGTGTGATATGATAGTCCATTCCGTATTCATCGAAAAATGCCATCTGTTCTTGAATAGCACCATAGATGCAAGGGTCGCCTGTATGGAGTCGAACTACGAGTTTGCCCTTATCATAAAACTCCTTCATCAATTCAAACTGCTCTTCCAAATCCATATTTGCTGAAGAACGAACTGTAGCACCATGTTTTGCACAGTATGTGAGTTCACGAGGCACAAGGCTGCCCGCATAAAGAATAAGGTCAGCCGACTCAAGGAATTTCCTTCCGCGAACACTCACAAGGTCAGGATCGCCAGGACCCGCACCGACTATCTCGATATGTCCTTTGCGTTCTATTTCCTTATCTTGAGCAAGTGCGTAGGTATAGTGAGAGATTCGGCCCCCCGTCCCACCAAGGGGGCGTGCTGGCGCTTTGTTTTCAATTGTCTCCTCGCTATCGTCTATCTGGACAGACGCCCCCTTGGGGGGCTGGGGGGCTATATATTTCCCCTTCTGCTTCTCAATCACAAGCATTCCTCTCTTATTAGGAGCTTTAGCAGCAGATTCCGCAACTCCATAGCAACCAGTCACTTCAAAGACCTTATCTGAAGGATTTGGAATCTTTATCTTTGCGAGTTCTTCTGCAGAATAGATATTGAGCGTGGCTTGAGGGATGAGTTTGCAGAGTTCTGCAAGCAGAGGTTCGTCTTTCTTGAGTTCAATAGAACCGATGGTAGCAATGGACTCTTGAGCATAACCTGCCAACTTGATTTCATCTATCAACTGAGGTGCAATCTCCACTGGAGCCATCTTTTGACAACCCACTCCCAGATGCAAACAAGGTGGGAAATACTGCAAGGTAGGCACATCTTGAGTAGGATAAGTCTTTGGAGAAACGATGATAAGCACTTCGTACTTCACATCTGCATTTCTGCGAACATAGAACTTATAGTCAGAGAAACTACGGAACAACTTCACATGCTTCGGACAAGTTTCTTCCATCATCTTTGTTCCCTCATCCTCACATTCTATCACGAGTGCTGTAGGCTTTTGGTTCACGAAGTTGGCAATCACCTTATTCATTTGCAAGCGTTTCAACTTGCTCTGTGCCCAACCATATTGTTTTGCAAGGGTATCAAGAGCCCAAAGACCTGTATTGTCGCTCTGTGTGGTGATAACTGCCTCACCTCCAGTAATCATGGCAATCTGCTTGGCAAGTTCGTTGGCTCCTCC
>DCIW01000059.1:0-10636 GCA_002317225.1 Prevotellaceae bacterium UBA1716
CCGAGAAGCACGTTCTCCGACTTTGTTCCGAATGGCTTGAGCATCACCTTAGCAAGTTTTACGTCGAGTCCCGATTTTGTTGCAGCAATGGCAAGAATGAATCCACCAATGAAGAGCATGATGATTGGGTCGGCAAAACAAGCGAGCAACTTCTTATAGTCGATGAGAGTGCCGAGTTGGTCTTCACCGTATCCGCTCACCATATACGACAAACTGCTGTTACTACAACAGAACAGCAGTATGACTATAATTGCTACGGAGGTGTTCCATGCAGGGATAGAGTTGAATACCCACATCAAACTCGCAAGGCAGAAGCATGCGATAACTCGTTGTTCGATAACTGTAAGATTCGGAATGCCTAACCATGTGGAAGGCATATTCCAAAGCATGATAAATACCAGGGTTGCGATAACAATCTTGGTGAGTCGTGAAGTGGCATGAAGCACACGGAGGTGGTTCTTTGCCCTACGACGCTCTTCCTCAAGATGATATCCAATGAAGGATTTGAACATGTTTGATAGATTTTAGTTTGTATTATTTTGTTGATGTTGTCTTTGGGTCTGTGCTATTTCTGTTGCTTGGTGGCTTCAGTCTTGCCATCAGTCTTATGACTTTCTGCCTTCTTGTCTTCAACGACAGTTGCTTCGTAGCCTATCTTCTTGAAGGCTTCGATAATCTTCTCGGCATTTGTCTTCTCTGGGTCATAAGTCACATTGACTTGCTTCTCCTCGAGATTTGTAGCAATCTTCTTAACGCCTGATACAAAACGAATGTTATTCTTGATTTTTGTCTCACAACCGCTGCAATGCATTTCTGGATTTGTCTTTACTGTGAGAACCTTGAGATCCTTTGCTACCATCACTGTGCAGCAAAAGAGTGCCATCATAATAAATGAGATGAACTTTTTCATATGCTTACATACATTATTTAATAAAATATGTGCAAAAATAGTGAATTCTTTTTAATGGAACAAACTTTTTTTATATCTTTGCACAAAATAATACGTAATTCTAACGAAATAATGCTAAGAAAAATCCGTTTAACTCTCGCAGTGCTTTTCCTACTTGGCATTTCGCTGCTATTCCTCGACTTCAGCGGCACAGTCCAACCTTGTTTGGGGTGGATGGCTAAGTTGCAGTTCTTGCCTGCTGTACTTTCGATGCACATTGTGCCAAATGCGATAGTCCTTGTACTTACGCTTTTGATAGGCAGAATCTATTGTTCAATAATTTGTCCTCTTGGTGTGATGCAGGACTTTTTTGCGTGGATTGGCAAGTGGAAGCTCTTCCGTATCAAGAAGAACTCGAAGAATGCCAACAAGTATTCGTATTCAGAACCAAAGACATGGCTCCGACTGCTGGTTCTCGTGTTGTTTGTCGCTATGCTCGTATCGGGATTCAATGCGGGCGCAATGATGATTGCTCCTTATAGTGCATACGGCAGGATAGTAGCCTCTTTCATACAACCTATATACATCGGTATCAATAATCTGCTTGCTTCATGGGCTGAGCAGAATGACAGCTATATGTTCTATCAGGTGGATGTGCACAATAATCCGTCTGTATTGTTCATCGTGGCAGGAATCTCTGCGTTAGTGCTATTTGTGCTTGCGTTCATGAACGGTCGAACTTATTGCAACACAATTTGTCCGGTGGGAACGGTGCTTGGTTATGTCAGCAAGTTGTCTGTCTTCAAGATGCAGGCAGATGAAGACAAGTGCGTGAAGTGCGGACTTTGTGCCAAGAACTGCAAGGCTTCATGTATCGAAGTGAAGAAGGGCAGTCCTCTGAGCATCGACTATAGTCGTTGTGTGGTTTGTGGTGATTGTCAGTTGGCTTGTGCAAAAGATGCATTGCATCTGAAGCCTTCATTCCTCGGTCGTAAGGATGATGAAGTGGATGATGAAGAAGAGTTAACTGCTGAATCTCAGTCATCTGCAACAGAGAATAGCGACTCTTCCATCTCTCGCCGTTCGTTTCTTTCTGTTATGGGACTTGCTGCTGCTGCGACCGTTTCGTCCAAGGAAGGGGGCGATGGTGGTTTTGAGGCGATTATAGACAAGAAGGTACCAAAACGCCACACTCCGCTGACTCCTCCGGGATCGCTCTCTGCTCGTAATCTTCAACAGCATTGTACTGCTTGTCAACTTTGTATCGCAAACTGTCCTAACGGAGTGCTTCGTCCTGATACTTCGCTTGAACATCTGATGCAACCGGTGATGGAGTTTGAGAAGGGATATTGCCGTCCTGAATGCACCCGCTGTTCTTCGGTTTGCCCAACTGGTGCAATCCGTCCGATAACAGTGGAGGAGAAGACTGCGATACAGATTGGTCACGCAGTTGTCATCTCTAAGAATTGTGTTCCTATTAACGATGGCATTTCTTGTGGCAACTGTGCAAAGCATTGTCCTACAGGAGCTATCATGATGGTACCTGTGGAGAAGGACAAGTACAAGCAAAACGAGCAAGGCTGGTGGACTGACAAGGATGGAATTCCTGTACGCTATGAGGACATATTGATGCGTCCGACAGTCAACACCGAAAAGTGTATCGGTTGTGGTACATGCGAAAATCTCTGTCCATCACGTCCTTATAGTGCCATCTATGTGGAAGGACATGAAGTTCATAGGACAATATAAAACCCAATTCGGTTTTCCTTTCAAATGGAAAAGGTTTGTAGTTACAAGATAAAGGCATTTAATATGAAAGATATAAACAGAAGAGAATTCCTCAAACTATCAGGTGTGGCGGCTGCTACGACTGCCCTTGCATCCTGTGGAGGAAGCAACAATAATTTGGGAGATATCGACCCAATGGGGCATCATGATGGTCCTGTTCCAACAGGCAAGATGACTTATCGCAAGAATCCTAAGAATGGCGATAAGGTCAGCATTCTCGGTTATGGATGGATGCGTCTGCCTATGCTTCCTGTGGAGCAAACAGGTGATGAGGCAAATCCTCCTCAGGAAGAAATAGATCAGGAGCAATGCAACAAACTCGCTAAGTACGCTCTCGACCATGGTGTCAACTACTTCGATACCAGTCCTGTATATACTCAAGGCAAGAGTGAGGCTTCGCTCGGTATCGCCTTGAAAGAGAGCGGGTATAATCGTTCCGACTATTTCATTGCAACCAAACTCTCTAACTTCAGCCCTGATCAACAGACACTTGAGGCGGGAATTGAGATGTTCCAGAACTCGCTCAAGAATCTTCAGACCGACTATATCGACTATCTCCTCCTTCATGCTATTGGTGGTGGCGGAATGGACACTTTCAATGCCCGCTACATCAACAATGGTTTGCTCAACTACCTCATGCAGCAGCGTGAGAAGGGTGTGATTCGCAATCTCGGTTTCTCTTATCATGGCGATATGGAATTCTACGATCAGATTTTGGAACAAACCAACAAGTTCCACTGGGATTTTGTACAGATTCAGATGAACTATGTGGATTGGAACCATTCGGATGGTAAGCATCTCTATGAGGAACTTGCAAAGCGTAATATCCCAGCGGTTATCATGGAACCACTTCTCGGTGGTCGTCTTGCTAAGGTGCCTGACCATGTGGTTGCACATCTCAAGCAACGCGAACCAGATAACAGTGTCGCTTCGTGGGCTTTCCGTTATTGTGGAACAAAGCCAAACGTTATGTGTGTGCTTTCGGGTATGACCTATATGGAACACCTCGAAGACAATATCCGTACTTACGCTCCTCTCGTACCACTATCGAAAGAGGACGAGGAATGGCTCGAAGGTGATACAGCAACCCTTATCCGCAGTTATCCAACCATCCCTTGCAACGATTGCAAGTACTGTATGCCTTGCCCATTCGGACTTGATATACCGGGTATCTTCGTGCATTACAATAAATGCGTTAATAAGGGTAATGTGCCTGAAAGTCAACAAGCAAAGAACTACTACGAGGCTCGACGTGCCTTCCTTATCGGTTACGACCGTTCGGTTCCAAAACTTCGACAGGCAGACCATTGCATCAGCTGTGGTGCCTGCAAACCTCAGTGTCCTCAGCGCATTGACATTCCTCGCGAACTGACTCGTATCAACGACTTCGTAGAGAAGCTTAAACAGGGAACTTTGTAAATTAATAATTTATAATTCAAAATTCAAAATTTGGAGTTGAGCCATGGTAGTGAGTCCGATGTAACTCCTAACTCCCAACTCCTAATTCCTAACTCCTAACTCCTAATTCCTCATTAACTATGAATATATTGTTTATCGGAGGACTCGGTGGTCCTGAAATCATACTTATCGTCTTAGTTGTTCTTCTTCTCTTCGGAGGCAAGAAGATTCCCGAACTCATGCACGGAATGGGCAAGGGTGTACGTTCGTTCAAGGATGGAATGAACGAGGTATCCGACTCGCTCAGTATAGAAGACAAAGTAGAAGATAAGGACAAGAAGAAGGAATGACCTTCTGGGATCATCTCGAAGAACTCCGCCGCTGCATACTCCGTTCGCTTGCGGTTGCAACTACTTTTGCTGTGCTCGCCTTTTGTTTTAAGGACGAGCTCTTCAGCATTGTGCTTGCACCAAAGGATCCTTCGGTCCAACTCATCAATACCGAACTCACTTCGCAGTTCATGATTCATCTCCAAGTGGCATTTTATGCAGGACTCATCATTGCTGCACCTTATGTCATATACGAATTGTATAAGTTCGTATCTCCTGCTCTGTACGATAACGAAAAACGGTATGCCACACGCATCATCCTGAGCAGTTATGTGATGTTCCTTTCGGGAATGCTCTTCAGTTATTATGTTGTGTTTCCGTTCACTATACGATTCTTGGGCAATTATCAAGTGACAGACGAAGTCAACAACCTCATCTCTCTCTCCTCATACATAGACACATTCGTGGTGCTCTGTCTGATGATGGGAGTTGTGTTCGAATTGCCAATCCTCTCGTGGCTTCTTGGCAAACTCGGTCTGCTCAACCGGCCGCTCATGCAGCAGTATCGCCGTCATGCTCTCGTGGCAATCCTCATCATTGCTGCAGTCATCACTCCAACATCGGATGCTTTCACCCTACTTATTGTGTCGGCACCTATTTATTTCTTATATGAAATAAGTACATTCGTTGTTCCAAAAGAGTAGGCCATGCTTTCTTTTTTATACTTAATTTTGCCCAAATGAAAAAGATTTTGTAATTTTGCACAATCATTAACTAAACAAATAACTATTATATCTAAAAACTAATCTTCATGGAAGCGGTATTTTCTTACATCATTGGCCTTGGTGCTGCTGTGATGATGCCTATCATCTTCACCATCCTTGGCGTATGTATCGGTATCAAATTTTCGAAGGCTCTCAAGAGCGGACTTTATGTGGGTGTAGGTTTTGTGGGACTTGGTGTCATCACAGGTTTGCTCACTTCTGCTCTCGGTCCTGCACTTCAGGATGTGGTCACTATCTACGGACTCGAACTCCAGGTGTTTGATATGGGATGGCCTGCTGCAGCATCAGTTGCATACAATACTTTGGTAGGTTCATTTATTATTCCGGTTTGTTTGGGTGTGAACCTTGTGCTCTTGCTCCTCGGTTGCACTCGCACAGTGAATATTGACCTTTGGAACTATTGGCATTTCGCATTTATCGGAGCAGTAATCTACTTCATGACTGGTTCAATTGCGTGGGGATTCTTTGCAGCAATCATTTGCTACATCATCACACTCGTACTTGCAGACTTTACAGCAAAGAAGTTCCAGAATTTCTATCCAGGAATGGAAGGCATCTCTATCCCACAACCATTCTGTCAGGGCTTTATGCCTTTTGCTCTTGTAATCAACAAGGCATTGGATTATGTCCCAGGTAT
The DNA here is from genome assembly GCA_002317225.1 of Prevotellaceae bacterium UBA1716. Taxonomy (GTDB): domain Bacteria; phylum Bacteroidota; class Bacteroidia; order Bacteroidales; family Bacteroidaceae; genus Minthosoma. The sequence goes on from DCIW01000059.1 coordinate 5,827, forward strand.
TAATAAGGTGAATATTGATGCTGAAGGTATGAAGAAGCAGTTCGGTCTCTTCGGCGAACCACTTTTCCTTGGAGTTATCATCGGTATCATCATCGGTTGTCTTGCTTGCAACGATGGTAAGGAATTGATTGACAAGATCCCTACAACCCTTGGTCTTGGTATCAAGATGGGTGCTGTGATGGAACTTATCCCTCGCATCACTTCACTCTTTATCGAAGGTCTCAAGCCTATTTCTGAGGCAACTCGCGAACTTATCGCAAAGAAGTTTGGTGCAGACAAGGAACTCTATATCGGTATGTCTCCAGCACTTGTGATTGGTCACCCAACTACCCTCGTGGTTTCGCTCCTTCTCATCCCTGTTACCCTCGTGCTCGCAGTTGTTCTTCCTGGCAATCAGTTCCTTCCACTCGCATCACTTGCAGGTATGTTCTATGTGTTTGTAATGGTGCTTCCATTCACAAATGGTAATGTGCTTCGCTCATTCATCGTAGGTCTTGTAGTAGTTGGAATTGGTTTGTATTTCGTGACATTCATGTCTGGCGACTTCACAATGGCGGCTCACGATGTGGCAGTTGCCCATCCAGATGATAAGGCAGTGCAGGTACCTGAAGGATTCAGTGCAGGTGCAATTGACTTCGCTTCATCACCAATCGCCTTCCTCATTTACGCTTGCATCAAGTATGCAAAGTTTGTCGGTGCGGGTATCCTTACAGTACTTGCTTGCGGACTTGTAGCATGGAACAGAATTAGAATTAATAAGAAATAAATATATAAGATATGAAGAAAATACTCACAATCGCAGCACTCGCTATTACTGCTATGAGTGCTAACGCTCAGGAAGCAGATCGCTTCGTAGGCAATCAGCATGTTCGTTTCCAGACAGCGTGCCATCCTCAGGATGTAATGCATTATGACACAAAGACTCTCCGCGACCGTTTCGTTATGGAAAAGGTTATGGAAGCAGATTCTATCCTCCTCACTTACTCACACTACGACCGCTTCATCTTCGGTGGAGCAATGCCTGTGAAGAAGACTCTCAAACTCGAGAACTTCTTCGAACTTGGTCTCGATGTTGATAAGACAATCACAGATAAGTACTTCATGTACAACCGCGAACTTGGTGTTGTAAACTGTGGTCAGGGCGAAGGTTATGTAATCGTTGATGGTAAGGAATATGCTCTCTCTCCAAAGGAGGCACTCTACATCGGTCGTGGTCATATCGGTAAGGGAAAGGACGTGAACAAGTCTGTTGAGTTCCGTTCAAAGGATGCAAACAAACCTGCTAAGTTCTACCTCAATTCTGCAACTGCTCACCAGCACTACAAGACTCAGTGGATCACACTTGATGGTCGTAAGGGTTCGCTCAAGGCTGCAGTTTGGGGTCCAGTAGGTACAACAGAAGAGGCTAATAATCGAACAGTTTATAAGCTTATCGTAAACGATGTTCTTGAAGAAGGTCCATGTCAGCTTCAGCTCGGTCTCACTCAGCTCAACCCAGGTGCTGTTTGGAACACAATGCCACCTCACACTCACGGTCGTCGTATCGAGGCATACTATTACTTTAATCTCCCAGCAGAGCAGACTATCTCTCACGTAATGGGTCAGCCAAACGAGACTCGTAACGTATGGCTCCATAACGAACAGGCAATCATGTCACCTGAGTGGTCAATCCACGCTGCTGCAGGTACTTACTACTATACATTCATTTGGGGTATGGCAGGTGAGAACCTTTACTACAATGATAAGGATAATATTCCTGTAATAGACATAAGGTAATGCATAATGCATAATTCATAATTCATAATTGGGTTGCACTTGGTTCGATATCTGTAATCGTCGTCCCGGAGGCTTAATTATGAATTATGCATTATGCATTATGAATTAAATCAACGCCATGAATAGAAACCATTATTGCATAATTCTTGCTGGAGGAATAGGTTCTCGCCTATGGCCTGCAAGCCGCCAATCAAAACCTAAGCAGTTTCTTGATGTGCTTGAGGTGGGGCAGACATTGCTGCAGATGACTTATGCACGCTTTTCAAAATTTATATCTCAGGAAAACATCATAGTAGCCACAAACATGAATTATGCCGACTTGGTGCGTGAACAAATTCCACAACTCCCTCCAGGCAATCTCCTTCTCGAACCAATGCGCCGCAACAATGTTCCTGCGGCAGTTTGGGCGGCACTCGAAGTGGGTCGTCGCAATCCAAATGCAGCGATGGTTGTGAGTCCTTGCGACCAAAAGATTACCGAAGAAGAAAACTTTGCAGAAGATGTGATGCACGCACTTGAGTATGCTCGACATAATCGCCATCGCCTTGTAACTCTTGGAGTTCGACCTCTCGAGGCTTCCTCCCACTTTGGTTATATTCAGATGGATGATGAAGTGGCAAAAGATATTTATTCCGTTCAGAGCTTTACCGAAAAGCCGGAGAAGGACTATGCACAAATCTTTATGGAAAGCGGTGAGTTCCTTTGGAACACTGGTCTTTTCGTTTGGACTCCAGATGCCTTCACTTCTGCTATAGTCGAAGCGATGCCTATGCTCGGAAGCGAATACGATGAAATCATGCGTCGTTATCGTGTAGGAGATAATGTTCCTGAAGTTGTGGAACGAATCTTCTCTCGTTCTCCGAACCTCACCATCGAACAGAGTGTGCTTGAGAAATCAAACAATGTAGATGTGATGCTCTGCCACTTCGGATGGGTTGATATCGGTTCGTGGAGAAGCGTGCATTATGCTTTCCCGAAGGATGAAAATCGCAACGTAATCATCGATTCCAAATCCCTTCTTTACGATTGTCACAACTGCCTTATCAAACTTCCCGAAGGTCATGTGGCAGTCATCGAAGGTCTTGATGATTACATAGTTGTCGAAGATGGCAAAGTCCTTGTGATTTGCAAGAAGTCCGACCCAAAGGCAATTCGCAAGTTTGTGAATGATGCACAGTTGAATTTGGGAGAGGAGTTCGTTTAAAAGACCCTCCCCCCGCCCTCCCTATAGGGAGGGAGTAGATACTGAGACAAGCGATAGTAAAGCAATAGATTATCAATAATAAAGCCAGATGATTTGATATCACCTGGCTTTACTCTGTTTATCTTACATCCTACTCCCTCCCTTTAGGGAGGGCGGGGGGAGGGTCTTCTTACAAAAGTTTTTGTATCTCCTCTTCCAAACTTCCACCCAACAAAACATCGCGACCTACGATTTCGTTATTCTTGTTGATGAGGAAATAAGTTGGCAAATCCTGAACACCATACAAACGGGTTGCAGCACCATCAGTCTCATGAACGCAAGTCCAAGGGAGATGCTCAACCGAAGTCTTCCAGAAGTGGATGTCATCATCAAGACTTACCTGATAGATTGTGAAACCGCGATCCTTATACTTATTATATATTTCGCGTAAGAGACGAGTACGTTGAGCCGATTCCTTAGCACCAAACACGGTGAAGTCGAGCATCACAACCTTACCCTTCAAACTCTTGATACTGTGGAGCTTGCTGTTGATGTCAGGAAGGTTCACATCGATGATCGAAGTCTCCTCAATCTTGCCCTCATCTACCTCAAGCACAGTCTGCTTTGGAGTGGCAGTATTGTCCATTCCCTTGATAGCCATGTTGCAGAGTTGCTCTGTACGTTTTGCATCAGGATAATTCGCATCCCACGATGTAGCAACCGAAGCATACACCTTCACATCCTTACGATCCGAAACCGGATTGAAGAGCATGAACGAACCGCGAGCATCTGTCAAACTCTGACATACAGCATAATAAGCGTATGCCTTCGAAGGGTCCTGATAGATGTAGTTCACCTTGATGTTCTCCTTGTAGTTCTCGATGATGTTCTGGATGCTATCGAGGATATCACCAGGATACATGTTCTGGTTAGTCTCTATTTCCACGAGGCGCTTCTGCACCTTCTGCTGAAGGAGAGATATTTCCTTAATCTTCTGACAGTTTTCCGAACCTTCCACCGTATAGTCGGTAGTCATCTTGTCATACGAAGCCTTCACCGTTACGGTTTCAGTAGAGTCGATTGAGAGGTTGATATACTTGTCTGCGATGCGGAGAATATAGAAATCTGGGCATCCTACCGGAGCATCAGCCTTCAGGCTGAACTCACCATTTGCACCCAATTTTACAGAGTCCAATTTGATGAGACCGTCGAGTGTGGCAGCCTCGAGATAGAGCGTAGAATCTTGAGCCCCTTCGATAGCTCCTTCTACGTGGAACTTAGGACTGTTGTCGCATGCTGCACAAAGAGCCGCAGCAGCTATGAAATATGATACTTTCTTCATTGTTGTATGATAATTTTGTGCAAAAGTAGTAATAATATCTGTATTAATCACTAAAAAAACATAAAATTTAATATTCATTAGCAAATTCTTGCCCCTTCATTCTTCTTTTCTTATTTAAAATGAGTAACTTTGTGCGATTTTCTGCGCCAATGGGGCGCTATTTGATGTTTTTTATACAAAATTTAAGATGAACGTAATTACAAAGACAGTCTCTTTGCCTGATGGACGCGAAATCAGCATTGAGACAGGAAAGCTCGCAAAGCAAGCGGATGGATCAGTTATGCTCCGTATGGGCAACACTATGCTCCTCGCCACTGTTTGTGCAGCAAAAGATGCAGTACCAGGAACAGATTTTATGCCACTCCAGGTAGAGTATCGTGAAAAGTATGCGGCAGCTGGCCGTTTCCCTGGAGGTTTCACAAAGCGTGAAGGCAAGGCTTCGGATGAGGAAATCCTCACTTGCCGTCTCGTAGACCGTGCACTCCGTCCTCTGTTCCCATCTAATTACC
>DCIW01000059.1:10734-11005 GCA_002317225.1 Prevotellaceae bacterium UBA1716
GCAGCACTCGCAGCATCTGATATCCCATTCGAGGGACCAATCTCAGAGGTACGTGTTGCACGTATCAATGGTGAGTTTGTTATCAACCCAACATTCGAGCAGCTCAAGGAAGCTGATATGGATCTTATGGTTGGTGCAACTGAAGAGAACATCATGATGGTTGAAGGTGAAATGAAGGAAGTTTCTGAGCAGGATCTTCTCGAGGCTCTCAAGGCTGCACACGCTGCTATCAAGCCACAGTGTGCTATCCAGAAGGAACTCATGAAGGAAC
>DCIW01000059.1:11078-11665 GCA_002317225.1 Prevotellaceae bacterium UBA1716
GTTAAGGCTAAGTGCTATCAGCCAGCATACGATGTAACTAAGGCTGCTCTCGAAAAGCACGCTCGTGCAGAGGCATTCGAAAAGATTCGCGAAGACTATAAGGAAGCATACGCTGCTGCTCACACTGACCTCTCTGAGGATGAGCTCGCTGAGAAGTATGCTCTCATCGACCGCTACTACCACGATGTAGAGAAGGACGCTATGCGTCGTTGCATCCTTGATGAAGGTACTCGTCTCGATGGTCGTAAGACTACTGAGATTCGTCCTATCTGGTGCGAGGCTTCTCCACTTCCAGGTCCTCACGGTTCAGCAATCTTCACTCGTGGTGAGACTCAGGCTCTCGCTACTTGTACACTCGGTACTAAGCTTGATGAGAAACTCGTTGATGGCGCTCTCGAGCGTTACAACATGAAGTTCCTCCTCCACTATAACTTCCCTCCATTCTCAACAGGTGAGGCTAAGGCTCAGCGTGGTGTTGGTCGTCGTGAAATTGGTCACGGTCACCTTGCATGGCGCGGTCTTAAGGGCCAGATTCCTGAGGATTATCCTTACACAGTTCGTGTAGTAAGTGATGTCCTTGAGTCAAA
>DCIW01000175.1 GCA_002317225.1 Prevotellaceae bacterium UBA1716
TTGAGAACACCAAACTGAACTTCTCCCTCAACGGACTTTCCAATCTCACCGCTATCGTAGGAGATGCCAATTCCATCGAAGGCACGTTCGATACCATCGTGGCAAATATCTTCAAGTCCATCCTCCTTCGCGACATGCCTACCTATGTTTCCCACCTCTCACCAGGGGGCACAATCATCTTCTCCGGCTTCTACTCCTCCGATGCTCCCGACCTCATCGCAGCCGCCCAAAAACTCCACCTCCAGTTGCAAACTCAACTCTCCCAAAACGATTGGACGGTACTCTCGTTTCGCCTCTGTTAAGGGGGAAAACGGTATTATTATTACACCTTCGGTGGACGAAAGAAAAACAAATAAAAACCAGTAAAAACATCAAAAAAACATATATGTTCGCCCATAGGCGTAATAGGTTTTTCATGGTTTTTATAGGTTTTTACCGGTTTTTCTTTCGTCCACCGAAGGTGTATTGATAACTATCCAAATCCCCTAAGAACCCCCAAAAGCATTAAAATGCATAAAAATTTGGTACTTTCAAGAATTATTCGTACCTTTGCAGCGTTTTCAGAATAGAACAGTGGTAATTAACGTCGTTCACGCCTTTGATTTAAGGCGTAAAGTCAGTCACCGTGAAGGTGCATCAGGACGGCAATGTTTAACCAAAAAGACAATTGAATGAAAAAAGTAATTGTTTTATTTTTATTGACAGTAAGTGTCGTTGCAAATGCGGCAGATAAGAATCTTGAAAAGAAATGGGGAGCAGTGATTGAAGCTATCGCCCAGGTCGAAAGTGAACGAAATCCTAAAGCAGTTTCCCGCAACGGATGCTACGTAGGCTACCTTCAGATTTCCAAGATACTTGTCAACGAGTGCAATGCAATTGCTGGATTTAAAAAGTACACATACGAGGACCGCAAGGATCGTCAGAAGAGTATTGACATGTTCATCGACTTCATGGAACGTCACAACCCAAGTGGTAATATGGAACGTGCAATACGCCTCTGGAACAGCGGTGACCGTAACTGTATGAATCGCAAGTCGCGAACTGAGGGTTATTATCGCAGAGTGATGTCCAAGTACTCATCAACTGCAAGTCTTTAACCAACATTGCTAAATTTAGTATTAAATATCCTAAAGGAATGAAGAATTTAACGTTCTTCGTTCCTTTTTCTTTTATTCTGTGTTATTAATTTTTAATTTTTAATTAAAAAATCCCTATCTTTGCACCTATAATTCAAAATATTATCATTATGGAAATAAAGAACACTTGGATTGAAAAGGGATATGTAGATGAACCAATCCCAGCAGATATCGACCTCAACGCCGAAATTCGTAAGATGTGCAAGGAAAAGAACGCAGTCATCCTTGCCCATTACTACACAGACGGAGCCGTTCAGGACATTGCCGATTTCGTAGGCGACTCCCTCGCACTTGCACAATGGTCGGCTAAGACCGATGCAGACATCATCGTGATGTGTGGAGTACACTTCATGGGCGAGACCAACAAGATACTCTGCCCTAACAAGAAAGTCCTTGTGCTCGACCTCAACGCAGGTTGTTCGCTTGCAGACTCATGCAATGCCGACGACCTCAAGAAGTTCGTAGATGAGCACCCAGGATACAAGGTTGTGTCTTATGTCAACACCACTGCAGCGGTGAAGGCACTCACAGATGTTGTAGTCACATCGAGCAACGCAAAACTCATCGTCGATTCGTTCCCTGAGGATGAGAAACTTATCTTCGGTCCCGACAAGAACCTCGGAGGCTACATCAATTCCGTTACAGGTCGCGAGATGTTGCTTTGGAACGGCGGATGTCACGTACACGGACAGTTCTCGCTCGAGGCAATCATCCAACTCAAGCAGGAGCATCCAGGAGCCAAGGTGCTCGTTCACCCAGAGTGTCCAGCCCCAATTCAGAAGATGGCAGATGTGATTGGTTCAACAGCAGGACTTCTCAAATTCGCCATCAACGACGAAGCAACCGAGTTTATCGTAGCAACCGAGAGCGGTATCCTTCACGAGATGACCAAGGCATGTCCTGACAAGACCTTCATCCCAGCCCCACCAGAGGCAACAGAGTCCATCGGCTGTTCTTGCAACGAATGCTCGTTCATGAAGCTCAACACCCTCACCAAGCTCTACAACACCCTCAAGTACGAGTGGCCAACCATCGAGGTCGATCCCGCAATTGCAGAAAAAGCAGTTAAGCCGATTGATAAGATGTTGGAAATCTCTCGTTCTCTCTCATCCCCTATGGCTAATAAATAATGAATTTCGCAGCATTAGTTTCCGGTGGTGTAGACTCCGCTCTCACAGTCCATCAGCTCAAAGAGCACGGCATCGACCCACACCTCTTTTATATTAAGATCGGTCCTGACAAAGACACCGAATGGAACTGCACCTCCGAAGAGGATGTAGAAATATGCCAGTGGCTTGCACGCAAGTACGGACTCAAACTCGACATCATCGACCTTCATCACGAATATTGGGACAAGGTCGTAGGCTATACCATGGAGAAAGCCCGCATGGGACTCACTCCTAACCCCGATGTCATGTGCAACAAACTCATCAAGTTCGGATGCTTTGAAGAGATTGCAGGAAAGGATTTCGACTTTACTGCAACGGGTCATTATGCCACAACCACAATACTCGATAACCAAGGCAACGTCCTCTCCTCACCCTTCATCGAAGGCGAATACGACTTCACCACAGCCCTCAACCGACCTGAAGGTTCGCAAGTGTGGCTCTCCACATCGCCCGACCCCGTGAAGGACCAGACCGACTTCCTCTGTCAAATCAGTTCGCTGCAAGTGAGCAAGTTGATATTCCCAATCGGACACATGCTCAAGCACGAAGTACGCGAACTTGCCGACCGAGCTAAGTTGCTCAATGCCAACCGCAAAGACTCCCAAGGCATCTGTTTCCTTGGTAATATCGATTTCCGCGATTATATCAAGTCGCAACTCGGTGAGAACCCGGGCGATGTGCGTGAGATAGAGACCGGAAAGAAGATAGG
>DCIW01000168.1 GCA_002317225.1 Prevotellaceae bacterium UBA1716
TCCATGCAAAAATACACATTATTTAATATTATTACAAGGAATAACTAAACCTTTTCGTAAATTTGCAGTCAATTAGGTAAAAAGATAACAAAAAGTATTAAATAATCAATAAATCGCCAACCCCGAACCCAGGTGATTGTCCCTTTAGGAGGGATGGGGAAACTCAATGAAGAAAATATTAGCATCAATGTTACTCGCCTTATTGGCGATGCCTCTCTTTGCGCAAAAAATTACCGTAACAGGTACCATTATCGACAAGGAAACCAAGGAGGCTATCATGCAAGCAACAGTGCAAGTGCTCTCTCTTCCAGACAGCACAATGGTTGAGGGTGCAGCTACAGGACTCGACGGTACTTTCAAAATCAAAGGTGTGAAGAAAGCCAAGTATGCACTCAAAGTGTCTTACGTAGGCTATCAGGACCACATCATCCCGCTCGACCTCTCTAAGGCAAAGTCACCATTCGAAGCAGGTTACATCACACTTGTTGAGAACTCCCGTCTCCTCAAGGACGCAGTAGTTTCTGCAGCAGCGGCACAGGTGCAGGTTGTGGGCGACTCTGTTGTCTACAACGCAGCAGCATACCGCACTCCAGAGGGTTCTATGCTCGAAGACCTCATCAAGAAACTCCCTGGTGCAACTATGGAAGACGACGGTACAATCAAGATTAACGGTAAGACCGTAAACAAGATTCTCGTTGACGGTAAGGAGTTCTTCCTTAACGATAAGGAGATGGCACTCAAGAACATACCTACCAACATCATCGACAAACTCAAGACTTACGACCGCAAGTCCGACCTTGCTCGTGTCACTGGTATTGATGATGGTGAAGAGGAAACAGTCCTCGACCTCGCCCTCAAGAAGGGTATGAACCAGGGTTGGTTCGGCAATCTCGACCTCGCTGGTGGTACTAAGCACCGCTATTCTGGTCGTATGAACCTTAACCGTTTCCTTGATGGTCAGCAGTACTCGCTCGTTGCAAATGCAAACAACATCGGAGGTCGTGGCTTCGGTGGTGGCGGTGGCCGTGGAGGCGGCTGGGGCCGTGGAGGCGGTGGTCTCACAAGCATGAAGGATGTGGGCTTCAACTTCGCTACAGGTAACGACATCATCGAGGTAGGTGGTAACGTGCGTTATCGTTACAATGGTAATGATTCTCAGTCAGATAGCAATACCGAAAACTTCGGTACAACTCAGTTCACTACAAGCAGAAGCAACAACTGGAGCAGTAACTTCGGTCTTAATGCCGACTTCCGTATGGAGTGGAAACCAGACTCGCTCACTAACATCATTTTCCGTCCAAGTGGAAGCATCAGTCGTAACCGTTCGAAGTCGAAGAGCGTAAGCGGCACTTTCAACGATAACCCATACGACTATACCGATGACCCAATTTACACTATCGAAAAGAGTTTGTCTGCACTCGATAGCATTCTTGTCAACAGCAACGTTACAAGTTCACAATCATATAGCCTTAACAGAAATTTGAATGGTGAACTCCAAGTAAACCGCAAACTCAACGATCGTGGTCGTAACGTGACTTTCCGTGCTACAGGTGCAGTTTCTTCAAGCGAAAGCAAGAGTCTCTCTGCATCAGGAGTTAAGTACACATCGGGTATTTCCGAAAACAAGAATAACAACCGTTATTCCACTACTCCAGGTCGCAATCACAGCTACTCTCTCATGGGTACTTATTCTGAACCAATCGCAGATCGTACATACCTCCAGTTCTCTTACCGCTTCAACTATAGCTATAATAAGAGCGACCGTTCGACAGGTATCTTCGATTCATACGACAGTTTCACATACAATGCCATTCGTGATGCTCTCGAGAGCAACAGATATAATGTAGCAGGTGCTATGGATCAATTGGCAAGTCTCAATCTTCGTCCTGAATACTCAAGCGAAGAAGCACAGAAACTTGCTCAGTTCTCCGAATATCGCAACTACGACCACACTGCATCAGTTAGTTTCCGTAAGGTAACCGACAACTACAACTTCAGTGCAGGTCTCGACTTCATGCCACAGCACTCTACTATGGACTATAAGTACATGAACGTTGACACAGTCGTTACTCGTCAAGTTTACAACTTCGCTCCATCCGTTGACTTCCGCTACACATTCGACAGGCAGACCACACTCCGCATCAACTATCGAAGCCGTACAAGTCAGCCATCTATGACAAGCCTCCTTGACATCAAGGATGACTCAAACCCTCTCAACATCACAAAGGGTAATCCTGGTTTGAAGACTGCGCTCAACCACAACATCAGCCTCAATTTCAACACGTTCCAGATGGAGCACATGCGTAGTATCTTCGTATTTGGTAATGGTGGATTCACTCAGAACAACATTACAAATATGACAGTCAACTTCAAGGAGACAGGTCAGCGCCTTTCACAGTCTGTCAACATCAACGGCAACTGGAACGCTATGCTCGGATTTGGTTTCAATCAGAGTTTTGGTCCTGAGAACCTCTTCTCTATGAACTCGATGACTAACGGAAACTTCAATCATCAGGTTTCATACATCAACACTCAGGAAACTGGTGCATACGATCCTAATAAGGATTATGGTCTTGGAACTAAGTCATCTTCAAACAACCTCGGTGTTGGTCAGCGCCTTTCGTTCAGTTATCGTAAGGACTGGTTCGATGCAAGCATCAACGGTAATGTGAACTACCAGCACACAAGCGGTAACATGATGATGACCAACAACAACGACACATGGAACTTCTCTTACGGAGCAGAATTCAACTTCTTCTTCAATTGGGGCACATCGCTCTCAACTGATATCTCCGAGAGCTCACGTCGTGGTTACTCATCGAAGGAAGCCAACACTAACGAACTCCTTTGGAACATTCAGGTCAGCCAGTCATTCCTCAAGGGTAAGGCACTCACTGTCAGCCTCCAGTGGAACGATATCCTCCAGCAGCAGTCGAACTTCAGCCGTACAATCACAGCATTGTCACAGTCTGATACACGCTCCAACGCCATCTATTCATACGGTATGATCCACGTAATCTACAAGCTCAACATCTTCGGTGGCAAGAACGCAAACGGCACACCTGACGAGCGCACTATGGGTCCTTGGGGCATGATGCCTCCTGGTATGAACGGTCAGAATGGTCAGCGTGGTCAGAATGGTCAGAATGGCAATCGCCAAGGCAACGGTCAGCGCCCTAACTTCGGTGGTGGCGGCTTCGGAGGCGGCTTCGGTGGTGGTCGTCCAGGCGGAATGCGCTAATCAACAAACTTAAAAAATCACTTCCCCCTCATAACAAAGCAGGACCCGATTAATTTCGAGCCCTGCTTTGTGCTATTTTTATGATTACCGCCCCAATCATCATGACGTTTACTCTCGTCAATAGATGTTACATTCTTCGAATTAAACGACTATCCCTAATTATCGTACCCACGGAAACGTCCTGTCATGAGGGCGGAGTCGTTCCAGTTGCAGTTGGGATTGGTGGTGACGAATATTGTGACGGGGCTCTTCTTCTCGAGAACGGAACAACGGACGTAGGAGTAAAAGGCATCGGGACGGTCGGTGATATAGACGCTGTTGACCTCGTCGAGATAGAGGGGCATGGGACGGGTGGAAGGACGAAGGCACTTGAAGTCGGTGATGAGTTTGTTGAGTCCCGTAACCATACGATATTTGCCATCAACTATCCAAACTATTGGTCGAGAGTCGAAACCCAGCCCGTTGACACATACAGTACGCGGATCGTCGGAGTCCTTGTCGTTAGGGAAGTTGACATCGAGGAAGCGGCTGTAGGTGGTGTCGCGAGCCACATTCATTATGGTAGGCGACATGATACCTTTGGCACGCGAAATGCGAGGAATCATCTTTCCGAGCCAAGAATAGAAATTTGATGCTGCTTTTCCCTCGTTGTGCATATTGATGACTGCACGCTGGCAGTTGATGTAGTAGCTGATGAATTCGCCTTGGTAGGTGTCGTTCTTCCACTTGCGGAATCCGTAGGTGGACGATTGGATATCCTCTTTTGTGAAAGCGTATGGTTTAGGAGAGAAGACATCAAGAAACTGCACTCGTAGTTTCTTCATCTGATCGGTCACAAAGACACCTCTTTGTTTTGTACGCTTTTCGTACATGGTCATGTTCCAATCTCCACTGAGCGTGTCGGGGAAACCAAGCATAAAGAACCCGTTTTGGTCGGTCTGCACTTTACCCGAAATTCCTTCTTTGCCTTTTGTGATAGCGATGGTGAATTCCTTGTCGGCAACAGAAACTTGCTGCTTTACGTTTTGCAAGATATTGGTTACTCGTCCAAAAACCAGGAGTTGTTTTTCGGTAGGTTGCACGACAGACTTTCTCTCCGAGCGAATAACGGAACTTGATAAGCTACTAATATCAAAGGCATTTTGCATACCATTCCCATAATAAATGTATGAAGAGATGTAGCGATACTTGTCGTTCTCTTCCTTACCAAAGTAGAAGGCATGACGAAAGACTGGAACGATACAGGTCTGATTTCGCTGGAAATCAAAATTGTATTGATGTCGGGTATAGGCACGAAGTTCGTAGAAACCCGAGCCATAGAGCGTGTCAACCACTATTTCGCCATAAGCCTTGTTGTCAGCATCGAGCTTGAGTTTTTTGGAATGTATCACTCCGCCTGACGGATGAAGGAACTCCACATATATGATTCGAGAAACCACATTCGTGGTTATTGCAGCGGTAAAGCGGATGGTATCACCGAGGAAACAACCCTTTGGCTTGTCGTGCTGAAGGACGATATGCTCTGAATCTCCTATGGCATTTTTCAACTTTATATCGGTTGAGTCCACCTCTGCCCCTACGACTTCAAGGGTATCGCCATCGACCACCTTGAACACCTGTGAGCGGACGATAACTGGAGCAAGAAGAAGAAGAGTCAGTATAATGTATTTCATCATAAGAAAGTTGAATGTCGTTTTTATTCGTTTACAAGGAAGCGTCCTTCGCGGTCGAGACCTTCGGCACTGATGTACAAATACTTAGCGGAAGAGTTGTTGTAGAACTCGATGTGAGCATTTCCGTTTTCATCGGTCTTGATGTCTGGAGCCCAGAAGAGTGTGCGGCGGAAGTCCTCCATAAGTGGAAGTTGAGAATAATCGTCCATGCGGAAAGTCTCAGGATCGTTATATGCCTCAAAATAAGTAAGGCGGTGAGTGCGCAACTGACGCTTCGATATCACATTAATATTCTCATAACGATTCATATCCATCGAATGATGTGTATATACAAATACGGTTACAGCCCCACGGCTTTCGAGGTCGGCCGACATGATGTAATTTTGGAATGCTTTAGTATCTTCCGAGATATAGATAGACTTGACCTCTTCGAGGAAAACAGGGAAGATATCTAAGCTCTGGCGCAAAACTGTAGCATGGAATTTGATTCCGCTACTTGAAGTGACATGACTGTATTGGTTGTTCAATATCCACACGATCGGACGATTCTTATAGTCGATGCTCGAATTGATACGGGTCTTCGCGTTTGAAGACGAATAAACGAGGTTAGGGTCCTTGCCCAATTTCCATTTATTCTGATTGAAAAGAGCTTCAGGACTCCAGATACGAGTTTCGTCGGATGTGGCAGAAGTCGCACTTGAATTGTCTTTTTTCAATCGTATGTTAGAAGCCTCACGCTGAGGGATATAGCGTTCGGCACCCTGCCCTGTGAACAGAGGGTTGCGAGAATAGAGCCATTGCTCGAACGATGGAGCCTCTTCGCCTCTATCGATGATATTGTTCACTTCTTTCGACACATTATAGTAGATGGTAGAGACATGCTTGGCCTGATTCTCGTTTTCCCATGCAGCACGGGCATCATCATAGATACGTCGGCGAGTTGCATTTACCTTTACTTCAGGCAGTTGGTTTTCACGCTTCTGAAGTACAGGCAGTTTGAGCGATGCATATACAGAGTCGGGCACATTCTGGAAGAGGTTTGCACGGAGCACCGGCTGTGGAAGGGTCTCATAAGGAGATATGTAGCGTGGCTGAGGCGAGAAGTTGCGGTTGATGCCGACATGATATTTCGACTTCTTCTGCGAATCTGGGTTTGTATTGAAAACAAGAGTCCACTCGCCACTCATATCTGGTGCCTGGAACGCATAGTTTCCAAGGCTGTCGGTTACAGTGCTACCTTTGAGTGAAATACCCTGACGATTGTAGAGAGTGCATCTAAGCGGCACGCCTGCAGGCGAATCCTTACCTATAGGAGTAAGTTTGCCATCGAGATAGAGCTTGTCCTCAATAGGGTTAATCTTGATGAATTCTGCCTTTTCGGCCATAAGATTCCAATCGTATCGACGCCATCCCTGCACCATCATAAGCAAGTCGGCACGTAAACGATGCTCACGGTCGTCTGCCTCGAAATAATATTCGGGGTGCTCGATGTAGCCCTTGAGGTCGGAAGCAAGGAGCATCCATGTGAGGGCATTGCCCTGTCGGCCATTAGGAAGGGTTGCCACATCCATCGCAGAGAGCGAGATGGATGAATTTGGTTTGGTATGGATATCGAGTTTGACCTGTCCACAAGGCATGAGATGCGGGTCGGGTGATGTAACCTTAACGCTTGCACGCTGCTCCTCTGATGGACAGATGAAGAAGAGTCGCTCAGCAAATATTCGGCCATCGGCATCAAAGACAGTAAGTTGGTTGACACCTGCAGGAATAGTGGAGCGGTCGAAACTGATACGCATGGTTCGCTGGCAGGTGAGAGTGTCACAAGTGACGATACGTCCTTGATTCATAAGGGTATAACCAAGAAGATGATTGAACATCGAGTAGGATGCCGTGAGATTTGCCACTACATAGTCATCGCGTTGTGCATTGAGAGCAAGGGAGATTCCTTCCTGCTCAACTTTTGGAAGAAGGAAACGCTGCTTCTTATTGTCTGCAGTAGTGATTTCGAGGAAAGTCTGCTCATCATTTGGAACGAAATCGAAGAAGCCACGACCTTCTTCGAGAGTAATTACCTCCCTAAGGGTATTGCCATCTGTATCGATCACGCGACCTTTACAATTGAAGTGGAGTCCTTCGCTATCGGTAACGGTGAATGCCACTCGACAAGGTGTGTCCTCAACGAGATTGCCACCCTCGGGATAGAAGTGGACATTGACTTCGCCCTTAGGAAGGCGTACTGCAGTGAGGAGATTATCCTCATTATCCATAACAGTCTGGTCGAGCACATCCTCGGTAAGCTGTCGGTAGCTTGGATGACGTTTCTTGTAAGAGAACTTATCGAGTTCGAGATGAGCATAGTTGCCTTCAGTCTTTGGTGCCTTGAAGACAGGCATCACGCGTGAGAAGGCGGTGGCACTACCCCAGTTGAGCATATATCTTGTATAGGCACGAACCTCGTAGAAACCTGTTGTGTACATCTCATCAAGCTTGAACGAGCCACGTGCTTCACCATTTTCGATGTAGAGTTTCTGTGTCTTGAGAACCTCGCCATCAGGATTTACAAGTTCCACGTAGAGAGTCTGGCTGATGTCTGTACGCTCTTGCCTGAGGGCATTGATTACGTATGCCTTGAACCAGATGGTTTCGCCCATGAAGTAACCCGTATTGTCGAAATGGAGATACACCTTCTCTTGTGGACATGTGAGACTGAAGCGCATTGCCTTACGCATATACTGGATAAGGCTGACAGACTCATCGGTTCCAAAGACCGTCACGTTCTGGAGCACGATATCTTTTACAATGCTCTTGTCATATTCGACATAGATATCGCCTTCGTCCTCAGTCACACGGATGGGGTACGAACTCACGGCAAGTTGCACCGCCTCGAGAGGTGTCTGACCTTTGAAGGTACGGGTGATGTAGATGCCGTCGAGATCGTCGAATACAAAGTTGACATGGCTTCCCTTCATCTTGCTCGAGATATATCGAAGCACTTCGGGAAGGTTCTCTTCCTCAAATCTGTGTTCTATCTTTTGGGCCTCCATGCATGCAAATGCACATAGCATCAGGAGGAATATATATAGTCGCTTCATGTCTTACTGCTTGGATTTTACATTTACAAATATCGTCTTTTCATCGCGTGTGATGCTCATCTTGTTGAAGTGGTTGAGGTCGCGGATAGCTTTGTCAACGGACTTGGTCTTGTTGAAGTAGTAATAGAGGCGGATGCCTTTAAGTTGCTCGTTGGCAAACTCAGCCTTCATTCCGTAATGCTGAGCAATATCGGTGAGCATATCGTAGAGAGTGGCATTATCGTAGAGGACTTCCACTGAGTCAGCATCTTCCTCAACTGGTGGAGGGGAGATGATAGTATCACTCTTTTGCTCAATGACAGGAGCAGATGTCTGAGGTGGCTGTTGGCGATAATAACGTGTAATTTGCACAGCGGCAATAGCGATTGCACCAATCACGAGGAAAGCAGCAACCGAAGCGGCAATATGGCGGAAACGATTAGAGCGAGTAGGACGAGCCGCCTCATAAACCCTCTTCATCTCCGCTTCGATATCAGGCATACCAATCCCTTCATCAGTAAGTTCGCTCGTGAGGGCTTGCTTAGTGATGACAGCCATATCGTAGAGTTCATCGGGCTCTCGATTGGGGGCTTTATTGTTGGTTTGTAATATATTCTTTTCTTCCATGGGTATCACGTTTTTCTGAAGGCATCCCGAAGCCGGGTGAGCGCTTGGGTGATATGTTTGTTTATTGCCGAGGTGCTGATATCGAGCCTTTCGGCCATCTCCTTGTAGGAGAGTTCGTCGCGGTATCGCAGTCGAAGTATCTCTTGAGTTTTTGGGGATAATTGTGAGGAGATGAACTGTTCGACATCGTTCCATCGTCGCTCACGCTCCCGGACATCATCATCGTTGAGCGTCCTCTCCATCTCTTGGGGCAGTATCTTCTGTGCTTTCAGTTCCACCTTCTTGTGTTCGAGGACATTGACACAATGGTTATGAACCAGTCGTTTGAGATAAGCCTCGGCGGTGTCAACCCTCACTTCAGCATCAGTCTGAAGCAGGCGGGTCCACACCTCGCTCACCGCATCGCGGGCATCATCGGCATCGTGCAGGAGCGTGAAGGCATACCTGTACATTGCCCTATAATGCTCTCGAAAGAGTAGTTCATATTTGTCTTTTGTCATACGTGTCGTTTTCTTTTACATCCTTAATACAAGATGAGGTGGAAAATCAATACCCCTAAAGTTATTTTTTTTGTGTTTTGATTTGTTTTTTTCAAGAAAAAAGAGTTGAAAGAGCATTATTAAGCCCTTGCAACTCTTATGGATTGATGGTTTTATTGTAAAGTAATTGTCTGCATAGCAGCTTCAAGTTCGCGAATCATCGCTCGCTTCTCTTTCTGAGGAGCAAAGATGAAACCTTCAGAAATGATAAGTCGCTGATGCTCATTGTCGGTATAGACATACGAAACGAACGGACCACCCATAGCATCGTTTCTCATACACCAAAGTCCACGGAACGTAGTAACAGGCACCCCACTCTCTTCGAGTTCCTTCTGCTTCATAGTGATAGTGCGAGAGTCGGTCTCCATCCATTGGTC
>DCIW01000093.1 GCA_002317225.1 Prevotellaceae bacterium UBA1716
ATAAGGTAATGGGCGAATTTCTTCGCCCATCATCTTTGCTATTTGTTCTGCAACATATTTGCTGTTGCCTGTTCCTGAAAAGTAATAAATCATTTCTTCAATGGCTTAGGGCCATCTTGTGTTGGTTTAACTGGGACAATCTTTCCGCTCTTGTCGAATGTCATCTCATCGATACAAACCTGACGATGTGTTCCTGGTGAGAGTTGACGTTCGCGATAGTTTGGATTGATGCGATGGTAAACGATGTACCACTTATCCTTACCAGGAAGTTGAAGGACAGAGTTGTGTGCAGTTCCGTAAATCTTCTGCGAAGGATCCTGCTGGATTACGATTGGTTCTGCAGCAACTTCGATTGGGCCAAGTGGAGACTTGCTTGTGCCATAAGCAACATGATAATTGTCGGCACCAGTATCATCAACCGACCACATGAAGTAGTAAGTGCCCTTACGATAGAATACGTAAGCACCTTCACGATATGCATAATCTTTGAGCGAACCACCCTTAGGAGTGAGGTTTACCATAGTCTCTTCCTTTATCGAAGTCATATCATCGTTGAGTTCTGCTCCTGCCATAAATCCGTTGCCCCAATAGAGGTAATACTTTCCCGACTTAGGGTCTTGGAACACATCAACATCAATTGACTGACCACCATGAACATCCGAAGGACGAATCTTGTCATTAATAACTGGATGACCACAATCAACGAATGGACCTGTTGGAGAATCTGCTACTGCACAACCGATTTCCTTACGGTTTGATTGTGGGTTATGAGCAGAGAAATAGAAGTAATACTTGTATGACTTGCCCACCTTACGTTCGATGATACATGGAGCCCAAGCATTTCCGTTTGCCCACTTCACTTGGTCACCCTTCACGTCGAGCATCTTACCTTCATCCTTCCAATTGATGAGGTCTGAAGAAGAGAACACGCTGAAGTCGTGACCACCCCAACCAGGAGTGCCATCAGTAGTTGAGTAGATATAGTACTTCTTTGTTTGGTTAGAATAAAGAACTTCTGGGTCAGCATGGAAGCCAGGAAGGATAGGGTTCTTACCGTCGCCCCACTGAGCAATAAGACGATCCTTTTCTGCCTGAGTGATTGGCATGATTGTTCCGTGACGAGGAGTGAACATTCCATGAGTCTTTGTATCTGCAACCCACTCGAATGTCTTGAGGTCGGTACTCTTACAGAACTGATAATGGCCAGCTCCATAGCAGTCGTACATTACAACCCACGACTTGCCGTCGAGACTCTTGCACACACCAACACCTTCAACTGCCTTCTTGCATACTTCTACGTGTCCAGGAATCTTAGTCCACTGGCTACCGAGAGGTTTGCCTGGTTCGGCAGTGAGTTGGTCAGCAGTTGCTTGGAAGATGCCACCACCTGCTTCGCTCTTATAGAACATGTGGAACTTCTTGTCTTCCTCATTATAAACGATATCACCATCGATTGTAGCACTACCATTATCGAAAAGGAATGTTGGCTCACCTTCAAGATCTGTGAAATCAGCATTGGCATACTGATAGAACACCTTGTCATACTGAAGCTTGCCGTCGTTTGTCAGGAGAGAATAGAACACCATGTACTTGCCTGCCTTATGGTCGTAGATAGTTTCTGGTGCCCAAACGCGAGTCACGTTCTTCCAAGTCTTAGGATATTTAGTTGGGAAGTTGATTGCTGAGTGAGTCCAATGGATGAGGTCGGTTGACTTCATGAGTACAAGACCACGGTTTGAAGCCCAACCGAGACTTGACTTCATATCTGTAACAACCATATAGAATGTCTTGCCGTCTTCGCCACGAAGGATATGTGGGTCGCGAACACATTGAGTATAAGCGATTGAGTCGGACTTGATTACAGGAAGACCTTGGTTAAGAAGAGTGTAGTTGTAGCCGTCTTCGGAGAGGGCATAGCATATCTGCTCTTCTTCAGGAGCATTACCTGTGAAGTAGGTGAAAAGGAACGCAACCTTGTCGCTGCTCTGTGCGAATGCTGCAGAAGAGAGCGTGAGAAGGGATGCTGTGAGGATTGATTTTAGTTTCATATTTATTTGGATTAGATTGGTTTTCTGTGTTTTTATAGTTTGAATTAAATTCAAACGTTATGGACGCTGGAAAACGGGGGGGGCGTTAGAGGCGTGAGAGGAACTTCTCTTTGTCTACAATGAAACGGAGATGTGTGCCCTCGCCAATGATGATGCCTGCCATTTCGGCTTTGATGTCGAAATAGAGCTTCTTACCATCCACTTTAGTTAGAGTGGCGGTTGCTGTCACTTCGGCTCCAACCTTCGAAGGGCGCAGATGACTGCTTGCAATATGCCCGCCAACGGTAGTGCTGCCTTCTGGAAGTTCGTTTGCAACACAAAGCATAGCCGCATTTTCCATAAGTGCCATCATACGAGGAGTAGCAAGAACCATCATGTCTCCCGAACCTTGTTGGAGGGCGGTGTCTGATTCCTGAACGGTTAGTTTGGAAGTGTAAGTTAGTCCTTCTGTTAACATATAAAGGTAGTTATTAGTCATTTTCTTTTGCAAAAATACAAAAAAAATCTCTAATAACCAAATATATCGACAAAAATGATTACATTTGCAATAAGAAAGATTTAAACGTATGCAACCATTAGCAGAAAGATTGCGTCCTAAGACGCTCGACGACTATATCGGACAGAAACATCTTGTCGGTCCAGGTGCTGTTATCCGCCGAATGATTGACCAAAAGAGGATATCATCATTCATTCTTTGGGGGCCTCCTGGAGTAGGGAAGACTACCTTGGCAAATATCATTGCCAAGACTCTCGACGTGCCATTTTTTACGCTCAGTGCCGTAACCAGTGGAGTAAAAGATGTACGCGAAGTGATTGAAAAAGCAAAGAGCCAGCGGTTTTTCAATCAGATGTCACCTATTTTGTTTATAGACGAAATCCACCGTTTTTCCAAATCGCAACAAGACTCGTTGCTTGGGGCTGTGGAGCAAGGAACGGTCACTTTGATTGGTGCAACTACAGAAAATCCTTCGTTCGAAGTTATTCGTCCGCTCTTGAGCCGTTGTCAGGTGTATGTGCTCAACAGTCTTGAGAAGGACGACTTGCTCGGGTTGCTCGACAATGCGATAGAGAAAGATATCGTGCTTAAAGAAAAGAATATCGAGTTTGTCGAGACTGATGCCATGCTACGATATTCAGGAGGCGATGCACGCAAACTTCTCAATATCCTTGAACTCGTAGTTGAAAGTGGTGCAACCAAAATAACGGATGACGTTGTTACCGAAACCCTCCAACAGAATCCGATGGCATACGACAAGGACGGTGAAATGCATTACGACATCATTTCTGCATTCATCAAGAGCATTCGTGGCAGTGATCCGGATGGTGCCATCTATTGGTTGGCACGAATGATTGAGGGTGGGGAGGACCCAATCTTCATCGCTCGTCGCCTTGTCATTTCGGCAAGCGAAGACATCGGTCTTGCGAATCCTAATGCCCTTCTTCTTGCAAATGCTTGTTTCGACACAGTATCAAAGATTGGTATGCCTGAAGGGCGAATCCCACTTGCAGAGGCAACGGTCTATCTTGCCACTTCGCCCAAGTCGAACTCAGCATATATGGCCATAAACGAAGCACTTCAGTATGTGCGAGAGTCTGGCAATCTTCCAGTTCCTCTCCATCTCCGTAATGCTCCTACCAAACTTATGGCACAGCTCGGCTATGCAAAGGACTATAAGTACGCCCATGCTTACGAAGGCAATTTCGTCGAGCAACAATTCCTCCCTGACGGAGCAACCGATGCCCGATTCTGGCATTCGCAAAACAATCCGGCAGAAGCAAAGCTCCAAGAACGCATGGAAAAGTTATGGGGCGAGAAGTACAAGAAATGACAAAACACTTAAGAGTTTTTATTAAAACTATTAAGTGTTTTGCTTAAAAAACTTAAGAGTTTTTGGCAAAACATTTAAATGTTTTCCTCTAAATCCTCAGTATATGTGCTGCACTGCCCTTTGACGCTTCTCGTGATGTCAATCTGACCTTCTTCCTCACGCGTGCGCGTACGTGTGCGTATTATCTCCAAATATATTTTTATTTATATTATTTATATTATTTATTTCTTGTGCTAAAGTGAGATCTAAAGTGCCTGATAAAGCGTATTCGGCGGTTGCTTGCAATTTGTTGATTGTCAGAATGGTTGATTGTGCGAAAGCGCTTGCTAAACTGCCTGCTAAACTGCCTGATATCACATCTCTCACGCTCTGAACCGAAATGATACCCTCATCCTTGAGTTTTTTCAAAAGGACCCTGACCTTCGACTCTTTTCTCGATAAAAATTAATGAACTCAAATTTCTTTCGCCCCTTTAATCTTGTTCAAACAATATATATATGCGAATCCAACAGCTGCAACAAAGCTGTCGTA
This sequence comes from Prevotellaceae bacterium UBA1716, assembly GCA_002317225.1. Taxonomy (GTDB): domain Bacteria; phylum Bacteroidota; class Bacteroidia; order Bacteroidales; family Bacteroidaceae; genus Minthosoma. The sequence goes on from DCIW01000093.1 coordinate 4,409, forward strand.
CAACAAGGCATAAGTGGCTGATGCAATTCGTGGATCAATCACTTTTGCAAGATTATCATGCACTAACTCAGGTGCTCCCGACATCCAGGCGAATGGGGCTAATGCTTCGCTCAGAATGTAAAGGGTGAATGCGTGATTGCCGAAGAAATTGAACAATCCTGTCCACTTCGAATAACCCTTCACGTCTATAATATATGTAAGCAAGCCGAGCATGCTTGTCGCGATGGCACATGTCATCAAAGTGTACGAAGGTGACCATACTCGCTTGTTGAGTGGATATTCGTAACTTATTAAATGTCCGATAATTGCAAGGACTGTAGCAAAGACGAAAAGGTTGACAAGACGTGTATTGATGTCCTTCTCCTTATCCGTAATCATGCGACCAACCATCACACCTATAAGTGTGTGAGCGAGGGCAGAAATAGTACCCAACAAACCTTCTGGGTCAACAGGACTCTTATGATAAAGGTGAGCTTCGGAAAGATAAAGTCGGTCGAGAATTGCAGCAAGGTTTGTTCCATCTTGGGCATATCCATTACCAACGGTCATCAATATTGCATAAATGACAAGCAAAACAGCGGCTATCTTCCATATATGCTTAGGATTGACCCACATGTAAAGAAGTGAACCGATGCAATAGCATACTGCAATGCGTTCGAGAACACCCCAGAAACGGCAATTGGCAATTATGTCTGATTCGCCACAAACCCACATATCCCAAGCATGAAGCAACACGCCGATTGCGAACAACTTGAACGAACGCAACATGATTTTCTTTATTCTTTCGCCTGTAGAGAGTTTTGACAATCCTCTCGATGCAAGATGAATACTAACACCAACCATGAAGAGGAAGAATGGGAACACAAGGTCACACACAGTCAAACCGTTCCATTTGGAATGGTCGAGCATCTCGAAATGGAGTGGTCCTGCACCGTTATTTACTATAATCATCACGAAGACTGTGAGTCCGCGCAACACATCGAGCGATAGAAGACGTTTCATATTCAATTTACCATTTACAATTTACAATTTACCATTTATATGGCTGCGCTTGGTTTTGTTATTATTTTATAATCGAGTTGATTATTCGCTTGGCTACTGCGATTGGGTCACCTTCAGCTTCCGATTTGTAAGCAGAGTGGGAGAGTGTCCATGGTTCTTCCATAGCATACCAGTCGATGGTGAGGGCAGGATTGTCAGGAGTTTTCCAAGAAGAATTGCCTACAGGAAGGACTGGAAGTTTGCCGTCAAGTTCGTCTTGAAGAACATCAAGATACTTCACCCAACGAGGATAATAGAAGTCTTTCAAGAGTCCATTCCACTCCTTATGTGCATAATCGCGAAGACCACCAGTATCAGCACAATAACGATTGCCCCAAGTGGTGATCTGAACGCGGGCATTCCACTCATAAAGGTCCTTTTCATCGGGAGTTTTTCCTATTGAACGGGCTTGGTTAATCCATCGACCAACACGGAATTCGGAACGTGTGGCAAGGAGTGAATCCTGCTTGAGCAGAAGGTCGAGAAACTCTTCCTTATGTGCCTTAAAGGACTTTTTGTCGAATGACTTGAAGTCAGCAACAAGTTGATTGTAAACTACTCGTCCTCTATCCGCAATAGCTTGTCGGCAGATATCCACAAGGTCGTATTCGAAATTGTTGTTTCCCTTCATATTATCTGCCACGCTACACATAAGTATTGCTGACGCAAGCGTGGATGTTGGATCGTAATAGTTTGTCATCTTGCTCCATGAAGATGCCTGGAAACAATCTAGCGATGGACGTGAACAGAAAACCGACTCGTGAGGACCTTGCTGATTGTTACCGTCGGGACAGTTGTAGATGCCGTCTTTCAATATATTCCAAGCAAAAATAACGGCACTGGCAGGGCAATCTTTATCGATGGTATCTATCAATATCGAGGTAT
>DCIW01000198.1 GCA_002317225.1 Prevotellaceae bacterium UBA1716
TCATGCCTGCCCTTATGGGTATTGTGGCCGACCGTTGGGTACAAGCACAGAGATTGCTCTCGTTCTGTCATTTCATGGCGGCAGTATTTATGGGACTTGCTGCATGGATCGGTCTTAGTGCTGGTGAAGGTGAGGTGAACGGTACTGCCTTGTTCGCTTCATACTCTATGAGTGTGGCATTCTATATGCCTACTCTCGCACTCTCCAATTCAGTTGCCTATTCTGCTCTCGACAAGGCTGGACTCGATACCGTTAAGGCATTCCCACCTATCCGTGTGTTTGGTACGGTAGGTTTCATCTGTGCTATGCTCTTTGTCGACTTCACCGGTTTCCAGAACACACCTATGCAGTTCATCGTTTCGGGTGCTGTAAGCGTTGCTCTTGCTATCTATGCTCTCACACTTCCACAGTGTCCTGTAGGTCGCAACAACACTAACCAGTCGCTTGCAGAGGCATTCGGTCTTAAGGCATTCACCCTCTTCAAGGATAAGAAGATGGCATTCTTCTTCATCTTCTCTTTCTTGCTTGGTGTAAGTCTTCAGATTACAAATGGATATGCAAATCCTTACATCCAGTCGTTCGGTGAAAACCCAGAATACCAAGGCATGTATTTCGTAGAACACAGTAACTTCCTCATCTCGCTCAGCCAGATGTCCGAAACTCTCTGTATCCTCCTTATCCCATTCTTCCTGAAGCGATTCGGTATCAAGAAGGTGATGCTTATTGCTATGTTTGCTTGGGTAGGTCGTTTTGGATTCTTCGGTCTTGGCAATCCTGGTAACGGAGTATGGTTATTCATCCTCTCATGTATCGTTTATGGTGTTGCTTTCGACTTCTTCAACGTATCGGGTTCGCTCTTTGTTGATAAGGAAACTGACGTTAGCATCCGTTCATCAGCACAGGGTCTCTTCATGCTCATGACCAATGGTCTTGGTGCTACTCTCGGTTCGCTCGGAGCAAAGGCAATCATCAATCATTTCGTATATGCTGATGGACTTTCGATTGCTGAGCAGGCTGCTGGTTGGCAAACTTCTTGGTACATCTTTGCCGCTTATGCAGCAGTAGTTGGTATCGCCTTCGCAATCCTCTTCGAATACAAGCACGTTCGCGAGGAATAGTACAATAGACATTGCTTTTCTAATACTTTTCAGCCTTATTCTTGTATATATTGTCGTCTCAGACAAATATTTGCAGGAATAAGGTTGATTTTATTGTAAATAATTCCTATATTTGCACGATTTTATACTAATATAAGAACCAATTAAGATAGAAGCACACCTGCATCATCAAGAAAAATGGCTTTACATCTTACAGATTTAACACTGTTGAAGAATAAGGACGAACTCAACAACTTGCCTGATGGTAAGTTGATGATCAATACGGTCAATGCATATTCTTTCAATCTTGCTCAACGCGACGAACCCTTTATCAGGGCATTGAAGGAATGTGATGTGTTGATTCCTGATGGTGCATCTATCGTTTGGGCTTGCAATTTCCTCAAACATAAGAATCCGCCTGAGAGCAGAACAGCGGGTTGGGACTTGTTTGAGTTCGAGATGGACAAGTGGAACAAGCGAGGTGGAAAGGTTTTGTTCTTCGGTTCTTCGGAAAAGGTGCTTGCAATGATTCGCAAGCGATGTGCAGAGGTTTATCCTAATATACAGGTTGAGACTTATAGTCCTCCGTTCAAGCCCGACTTCACTGAAGAGGACAATAAGATGATGGTCGACAAGATAAACGAGGTTAATCCAGACCTCCTTTGGATTGGAATGACTGCTCCAAAGCAAGAAAAGTGGACCTTTGCTCATTGGGACGAGATGAATATCCATTGTCATGTAGGTTCGATAGGTGCTGTGTTCGATTTCTTTGCAGGAACCAAGAAGCGTGCTCCAGAATGGTGTCAAAAGATGGGACTTGAGTGGTTACATCGCTTCTGCACGGAACCAAAACGTATGTTCCGCCGCTATATAATCGGCAATCCACGTTTCATTCAGCACGTGGTGACACAGAGGATATTTTCAAAATAAGGCAAATACGAACGGGGCTGCATTGTGACAGTTCCGTTCTTTGAGTTAAATTAATTAAGCAAACAATGCGAAAGATAATAGGAATCGGTGAGACGATTCTCGACATAATATTTAAGAACGAACAGCCTACTGCAGCAGTACCGGGTGGTTCTGTTTTCAACGGAATCATATCGCTTGGGCGACTCGGACTGAATGTCACCATGATTACCGAAACGGGAAATGACAAGGTGGGAGGAATCATTAAGTCGTTCATGAAGGATAACGGTGTTGACGACTCTTGTGTTTGTATGTACGAAGATGGTCGCACAGCAATCTCGCTCGCTTATCTCAACGATCGCAACGATGCAGAATACACCTTCTATAAGGATTATCCAAAGTGCCGTCTCGAGGTCGAATGGCCGGAGATAAATAAGGATGACATCATCATGATGGGAAGCTATTTTGTGCTAAATCCTGTATTGAGGGACAAGGTGAAGGAGTTTCTTGATTATGCTCGCGAACGTGAAGCACTCATCTATTACGACATCAATTTCCGTTCGTCACATGCTTCGGAGGCACTCAAACTTTACGGAACTATCCTTGAGAATTTCGAATATGCTGATATCGTTCGTGGTTCGACCGAAGACTTCCAGAATATGTTTGGAATAAGTGATGCTCACAAGGCTTACAATCAGGAGGTGGCGTTATATTGCAAGCGAATGCTTTGCACTGATGCAGATGGGGATATTAAGTTGATGACTCCTTCAGTCGATAAGGCATATAAGGTCAATAAGATTGAAACCGTTTCGACTATTGGTGCCGGTGATAATTTTAATGCGGGTGTGGTGTTCGGACTCATAAGGAATAATGTCACTCGCGACCAACTCGATAATCTCGATGAGCAGACTTGGGATAAGATAGTGCAGACTGGACAAGATCTTGCAGCACAAGTTTGCCAAAGCTTTAATAATTCAATCAGCAAAGAGTTTGCTGAAAACTATATTAAGTAAGTTTGTAAGTTAATAAGTTAATAAGTTTTTATGTTTTAAATGGTCTCGAACTGTTTTAAGCATAAAACTTAAAAACTCAAAAACTTAAAAACTCAAAAACGATTTATTTGATTTGAAAACATTTGAAGAACTTGGCGTTAATGGAGAAATTCTCCGCGCCATCACAGAGATGGGTTATGAAAACCCAATGCCAGTGCAGGAGGAAGTGATTCCGTACCTGCTTGGAAACAATAATGATGTAGTTGCACTTGCCCAGACTGGTACGGGTAAGACTGCAGCTTATGGTCTTCCTGTATTGCAGAAGGTGGACACTGCTCAGGTGATGCCTCAGGCAGTTGTGATTGCTCCTACTCGTGAACTCTGCTTGCAGATTACAGACGACCTCAAGGATTATTCCAAGTACATCGAGGGACTCCATGTGCTTGCTGTTTACGGAGGTGCTAATATCGAACCGCAGATTCGTGCTTTGAAACGCGGTGTTCAGGTTATTGTAGCAACTCCTGGTCGCCTTGTCGACCTTATGAATCGTGGTGTTGCAGACCTTTCTGCAGTTCAGAATGTAGTGCTCGATGAGGCTGATGAGATGCTCAATATGGGTTTCTCTGAGAGTATCGATGCAATTCTCGCTGGTGTTCCAAAGGACCGTAACACATTGCTTTTCTCTGCTACAATGAGTAAGGAGATTGAGCGTATTGCAAAGAACTACCTTACAGATGCAAAGGAGATTGTTGTGGGCTCTCGTAATGAGGGTGCAGAACATGTCAACCATATCTATTATCTCGTTTCTGCTCGTGATAAGTACAATGCTTTGAAGCGAGTGGCAGACTACTATCCTGAGATTTATGCTATCATCTTCTGCCGTACTCGTATGGAGACTCAGGAGATTGCTGACAAACTTATTCAGGATGGATATAATGCAGAGTCGCTTCATGGTGAACTCTCACAAGCTCAGCGTGACCTCACTATGCAGCGTTTCCGCCTTCACCGAGTACAGTTGCTCGTTGCTACAGATGTTGCTGCTCGTGGTCTTGATGTCGATGAACTCACTCACGTAATCAACTATGGTCTTCCTGATGATATCGAGTCATATACTCACCGTTCGGGTCGTACCGGTCGTGCAGGTCGTTCGGGTACTTCTATCTCAATCATACATGTGAAGGAGAAGAATAAGGTTCGTGCTATTGAGAATCAGATTCAGAAGAAGTTCGTTCCGGGTATTCTTCCTTCAGGTCAGGAGATTTGTGCTAAGCAGCTTTACAAGGTTATCGACGACATTGAGAAGGTTGAGGTTAACGAAGAGGAGATTGCTCCATTCCTCCCAGAAGTATATCGCAAGTTCGATACGATGGACAAGGAAGACCTCATCAAGCGTATGGTCTCAATGGAGTTCAATACATTCCTCGACTATTACAAGAAAGCCCCTGAAATTATCCAACCATCAGAAAAGGGTGGTCGTGAGGATAGAGGTGACAAGAAGGGTTATAAGGATCGTAAGGGCGAGCGTGGTGGTGATAACAATCGCACACCAGAACCAGGTTATTCCCGTCTCTTCATCAATCTCGGTAAGAAGGATAAGGTCAATCCAAAGGTATTCATGGGCTTTATCAACCGTGTTGCTGAGGGCAAGAAGATCGACCTCGGTCGCATCGACCTTATGCAGACCTTCTCATTCTTCGAAGTTCCTGAGTCACAGGCTAAGATGGTGATTGATGTGCTCTCTGGTCAAGAATTCGATGGCAGAAGAGTGAATGTAGAGATGACTGGTGAAAACGAAGGAGGCTCAAGCAAGTCAAGAGGTTCACGCAGAGGTGGTGATGACTCAAGGGATTCAAGAAGATCTCGTGACTCAAGAGGTTCAAGGGATTCAAGAGGTTCAAGGGATTCAAAGGAATCGAGAAGATCTCGCGACTCAAGAGACTCTCGCGAAGACCGCCGTGGCAAGCGTGGTGGTGAGCGTTTCAAGTCAGTTCGTTCAGATGCTCATCAACCAGCGGGCAAACCAAAGAGAGCATCTCGTGAAGAGCGTGCTCCTAAGGGGCAGGCAGAATGGGCTAAGTACTTTGAAGGACAAGTTGAAAGTCAGCCATTCTATGGTGAATTTGCAAAGAAGAAAAAGAAAAAGTAATATTTTATGAAAGTTTTCCAACATGTATCAGACATCGGTGACCTTAAGAAGGCACTTGATGAAGCATTTGAGATAAAGAACGACCGTTATAAGTATCAGGAACTTGGTAAGAACAAGACTGCAATGCTCGTGTTCTTCAACAATTCCCTTCGTACCCGCCTTTCTACACAGAAGGCAGCACTCAACCTCGGTATGAATGTAATCGTACTCGATGTGAATGCTGGTGCGTGGAAACTTGAGACAGAGCGTGGTGTCATCATGGAGAGCGACAAGAGTGAGCATCTCCTTGAGGCAATCCCTGTGATGGGTTCTTATTGTGATATCATTGGTGTGCGTTCGTTTGCGCGTTTCGAGAGTCGTAAGGATGATTATGAGGAGAAGATTCTCAATCAGTTTATCAAGTATTCAGGCAAACCTGTATTCTTCATGGAGAGTGCTACAGTTCACCCTCTTCAGGCATTTGCCGACCTCATCACTATCGAGGAATACAAGAATTGCGACTATATCGAGGCAAACCCACTCTTCGGTGGTGAACCAGTTAAGCGTACTCCAAACAAGCGTCCAAAGGTAGTTCTCACTTGGGCTCCACATCCAAAGGCACTTCCACAAGCAGTTCCTAACTCATTCGCTGAATGGATGCGTGCAGCAGATGTTGACTTCGTTATCACTCATCCTGAGGGTTACGAACTCGACCCTGAGTTTGCTGGTGATGCAAAGGTAGAGTACGACCAGATGAAAGCGTTTGAAGGTGCAGACTTCATCTATGCAAAGAACTGGTCTTGTCCAGGTGTCACTCGTCCTGAGGACTATGGAAAGGTTCTTGGTGACTATCATGATTTCGCTGAATGGACGGTAGGTGAGCGTCAGATGGCAGTTACTAACAATGCCTTCTTCATGCATTGTCTCCCAGTTCGTCGTAATATGATTGTTACTGATGATGTGATTGAGGCACCTACATCGCTCGTAATTCCTGAGGCGGCAAACCGAGAGATTAGTGCGACAGTGGTGTTGAAGAGAATTTTGGAATCATTAAATAAGTGAAGAGTGAAGAACTCTTCACTCCCCCTTTATGGCTGAAGATTTCGACATAAGAGAACAACGCTCCAAGCAAGACAAAGACTTCGAGAACGCCCTTCGTCCGCTCCGCTTTGAAGATTTCAGCGGTCAGGCGAAAGTGGTGGAGAATCTTGGAATCTTCGTTGAGGCTGCAAAGTATCGTGGCGAACCACTCGACCACGTGCTGCTTCATGGACCTCCGGGACTTGGTAAGACTACGCTCTCGAATATCATAGCAAACGAACTTGGAGTAGGTTTCAAGGTTACATCGGGTCCTGTACTCGACAAACCAGGTGACCTTGCAGGTATCCTTACTTCGCTTGAGGAGAATGATGTGCTCTTCATTGATGAGATACACCGACTTTCTCCTGTGGTCGAGGAATACCTCTATTCTGCAATGGAGGACTACCGTATCGATATCATGATTGATAAGGGCCCTTCTGCACGCTCCATCCAGATAGACCTGAACCCATTCACCCTTGTTGGTGCAACAACGCGTTCAGGCCTTCTTACAGCGCCTCTCAGAGCACGTTTCGGTATCAATCTACATCTCGAATACTACGATGCAGAGACTTTGCAGAAGATTATCCTTCGTTCGGCAAGACTTCTTAATGTTCCATGCGATTTCGATGCAGCGGGAGAGATTGCTTCGCGTTCTCGTGGCACACCTCGTATTGCGAACGCTTTGCTTCGTCGAGTTCGAGACTTTGCACAGGTAAAGGGAAATGGTACTATCGACCTCCGTATCGCCCATATAGCCCTCGAAGCACTCAATATTGATAAGTTCGGTCTTGATGAGATTGACAACAAGCTTCTGCTCACTATCATCGATAAGTTCAAGGGTGGTCCAGTGGGCATTGGAACCATCGCAACTGCTATCGGCGAAGACCCAGGTACTGTGGAGGAAGTTTACGAACCGTTCCTTATCAAGGAAGGTTTCATCAAGCGTACCCCTCGTGGTCGCGAAGTGACAGAACTCGCTTATAAGCATCTTGGCAGAAGTCCTTGGGTGAATCCAAATGATAAAACAGGAATGAAAAATATGTTTGACTTATGAAAAAGGCATTCTTTCTACTTTTAATAATGTTCGTGGGCGTACATGTTCACGCGCAAAAGATCTCTATCCTTGGCGATTCATACTCTACATACGGAGGTTATGTGTCTCCTGATTGGAACCTTGCTTGGTATAATGGCAATGATGGTGGAGATAAGTCCGCTCACAATGATGTGAATGATGTAGAACAGACTTGGTGGCGACTTCTTTGCAAGGAGATGGGTTATAAGATTGAGAAGAATAACTCGTTCTCTGGTTCAACAGTTTGCTATACAGGTTATGGTAAGAATGATTACTCCGATCGTGCTTTTATCACTCGTATGTGCAATCTTGGCAATCCTGATATCATCTTCGTGTTTGGAGGAACAAACGATGCTTGGGCTAAATCCCCAGTAGGCAATTATCTTCACGAAGGTTGGACTCGCAAGGATCTCTATTCATTCCGTCCTGCTTTCTGCTATATGATGTGGTATCTCAAGCAGAACTATCCTAATGTCCGCATTATCAATATCTGCAACAGCGAACTCTCCGATGAAGTAACTGAAACAGAAGCAAAGGTATGCGAATATTACGGTATCACAAACGTACAACTTAAGGATGTTGAGAAGCAGTGGGGACATCCTTCACAAAAGGGTATGCGTGCAATATGCGACCAATTGAAGGCCGTATTGAAGTAAAAGGAATTAGCAAGTGTTCAATTAATAAATAATAGAAAAATAACCCAAAACAAAAATAGCTAATGAAGATTAGAATTTCTGTGTTGGCGGTGCTTTTTGCGCTACCAATATTTAAGATGATGGCTCAGGGTGAACTTGGTTTCGGTGAAACTGATGATGCATCGCAGAGCCTTTACGAACGTGTGGCAAATATTGAGCAGAAGTTTAAGGCATTCAATGTGTATGTGAACTTCGCTGGTAATCTCAACACCCAACAAGAAGCGGAAGGCGAACCATGGAAGACTGGTTTCAAGGCACGACAATTACGTTTGGAGTTGAAGGGACAGATTGGAGAGAAGTTCTACTATCGTGTTCGCCAACGTCTTAACAAGAGCAATACAGCTCTCAGCGATGGACTTGCAAAGGCAACAGACTATATGATGGTAGGTTACCGTTTCGATCCTAAATGGCTTGTTTCCGTAGGTAAGATGGGTCAGTACTTCGGTGGTTTCGAGTTTGACCAGAATGGTATCTATGTATATCAGGCATCGGATATCAACAACAATGCTGATGGTAGCAAACTGGGTACTGCAGTCACATGGACTCCTATCAAGGGGCAGCAGTTTGTTGCTCAGGTGACAGCAGCATACAACGATAAACTCGAGAACGAATATGCGGGTATCACAGCACAGGGCATCAAGGCTTCGAATGCACCTCTTACTTATGTAGGCAACTGGGCGGGTACTTTCTCCGATGGACTTTTCCGAACAAAGTATTCGTTCCTTCATCGTAATCTTGCAAAAAGCAATGGTTCGAATGTAGTTGTGCTTGGCCATTCGATCAATGGCAAATGGGGTAGGGTATTCTTCGACTATGCTTACGAGCATGACGACTTCGACTTTATGCGATTCTGCTCCACAGAGGCATCCTCTTACCTCGCTCCTAATCAGAAGTGGCTTACCGACCTCTCATACCATAGCATCGTAGCTCGTACTGATGTCAAAATCAATCCTCACCTCATCGTATGGGGCGAAGGAATGTTCCAGACAGCAAGTTGCGGATCAGTTGCCGAACTCAACGGCTTCCGCAAGCACTACAACTATATGGCTGGTATTGAATATGTTCCTGATCCAAGTTACAAGATTCGCTATACTCTCAATTATCAAGGTCAGTATTTCGATTATTCAAGCAAATGTGGCATTCCTGACCGTACAACCAACAAGATCGAAATCGGTGTTCTTTGTCGTATAAAGTGCTTCTAATCATAGTATTGTTGTCTAGTAAACTTTATTATATCCAATGTGTTAATAATTTTTTATCAACTTAACTATTTCTTATTTTAATGAAAAAACTTATTTTTCTTGCTTTTGTACTATTGAATGTGGTTTGTGCAAAAGCAAACAATGAAACATCTCAAGCAACAATGTTTACTGAGGTGTTTAGCAGTTGCGTATTGAGTGCAAATGCAGATATTGATGAGGCTTTGGAAGCGGAATACAAAGAAGTTTATCAAAAGGCTTACGACCTTGTTGAAGAGTGGAAGGACTTCCCTGGAATGGCAGACCGTAAGGACTTCAAGAATCTCAAGACTTATGTTGCATTATATGCACCTGAAAAGGTAACTGATGAGTCAAAGATGAATACAGCCATCACTACCTTAAAGACGAGAACCGAAAAGTTTGAGGCGCTTCTTGATAGTCTTTATAATGTGAAGACAAGTATCATAGACCCAACAGCGGGCGTTGATCCTAATTTCCATATCTACCTCTGTTTTGGACAGTCGAACATGCAAGGTTCTGCTCCTATCGAAGCTGTGGATAAGGAATATGTCGACCCTCGTTTTGTGATGATGGCAGCAGTTGATATGACCACTTCAAAGCGAACTGCAGGTAATTGGTACACGGCATATCCTCCACTTTGTCGTCAAGACACTTACCTCACTCCACTCGATTATTTTGGTCGTGATATGGTGGCAAATCTCCCTGAAGAGATTAAGGTGGGTGTGATAAATGTGGCAGTTGGAGGTGCAAGCATCAAACTCTTCGACCAAGAACTCACTGCTTCGCAAATAGAATCAGCTCAAGATTGGTTTAAGAATTGGTGCAAACCTTATGACAACGACCCTTACAAG
>DCIW01000226.1 GCA_002317225.1 Prevotellaceae bacterium UBA1716
AGCATACCCTTCTCCTGAATAAGATCGAGATCCTTCTTCACGAGAGCAGTAAGACCAGGAACAGTCTCGTTGAGGTTTTCCTTCCAGATATTCTCAGCAGCAAGAACACCCTCAGCAACCTTCTGAGTGTCGCCTGTAGCCCAGAGATCCTTCAAGAGCTGCATGATTTCTGGAGCATCGTTTGGTTCGATTGGAGCACCATCCTCGCGAACACCACCCTTATAGTAAGTGATGATTGCAGCAAGACCGAATACAAGGCCCTGTGGGAGTTCGCCCTTACGCTCAAGATAAACCTTTACGCCTGGGAGGTCACGAGTCTCATACTTAGGGAATGAGTTAAGCATGATCGAAGTAACCTGATGGTCAACGTATGGGTTGTTGAAGCGCTCGAGAACGTCTGCACCGAACTGCTCAAGTTCTTCCATTGGGAGGTTGAGAGTCTGCATAAGTTCATCGAACTGTACCTTATGGATATACTTTCCGAGTACTTCATGATTGCAAGCATCGCGAACGATGTTAACACCTGAGAGATATGTAACTGGAGAAAGAACTGTGTGAGGACCATTGAGGAGAGTAACCTTACGCTCGTGGTATGGCTTCTCAGATGGTGCGATAAGTACGTTAAGACCAGCCTTCTCTGCAGGGAACTCCTTCTTGAGGTCTTCGATATCCATATTCTCAGGCTTCTCGATAACCCAAAGATGGAACACTTCACCCTGAACTACAAGGTTGTCACCATAGCAGATGCGCTCCTGAATCTCCTTGATTTCCTTGCGTGGGAAACCAGGAACGATACGGTCAACGAGAGTTGCACAAACATAGTTATAGTTAGTGAACCAAGCCTTGAATGCCTCATAATCTGCACCAAAGTCTTCCTTCCAAAGTTCGATGTACTGATAGATACACTCCTTGAGATGATGACCATTGAGGAAGATAAGTTCACAAGGCATGATGATAAGACCCTTTGTTGGGTCACCATTGAATGTCTTGAAACGGTGGAAGAGAAGCTGAGTGAGCTTACCTGGATATGAAGATGCAGGAGCATCTGTGAACTTACATTCTGGATCGAATGCGATACCAGCCTCAGTAGTGTTAGAAATCACGAAACGAATTTCAGGTTGTTCAGCGAGTGCCATGAATGCCCAATTCTGTGAATATGGGTTGAGAGCGCGTGAAATACAGTCAACTCGAGTGATAGAGTTAACAGCCTCTCCGTTCAAGCGACCCTGAAGGTTCACGTGATAAAGACAGTCCTGACCATTGAGCCAGTCAACCATACCGCGTTCGATAGGCTGAACAACAACTACACTTGAGTTGAAGTCTGTCTTCTGGTTCATGTTGTAGATAATCCAATCTACGAAGCAGCGAAGGAAGTTGCCTTCGCCAAACTGAATGATTCGTTCTGGTGCATGGCTCTTTGGTGCCGTGCGTGCGTTTAAAGCTTTCATATAGTCTAGTTTTTGATAAATGTGTAGTTAATTTTCCACAAAATTACACCTTTTATATTTATTATTCAAATATTTTCCGTAAATTCGCACTGAAAATAACAAAATAATAAGATTTAGCACTAAATATAAACTAAACTACCTAACAAAAATGAAAGCATTCATGGATGACAACTTCCTTCTCCAAAGCGAAGTTGCTCAGAAGCTCTACCACGAGCATGCGGCTAAAATGCCTATTATCGACTATCACTGTCACCTCATCCCACAGATGGTTGCAGAGAACAAACGTTTCGAATCAATCGCACAGATTTGGCTTATGGGCGACCACTACAAGTGGCGTGCAATGAGAAGTAACGGTATCGATGAGCGTTTCTGCACAGGTAAGGACACTACCGACTGGGAAAAGTTTGAGAAGTGGGCAGAGACAGTTCCTTATACATTCCGCAACCCTCTTTATCATTGGACTCATCTTGAGTTGAAGACTGCATTCGGTATCAACGAAACTCTCAACCCTGAGAACGCTCGCAAGATATTCGATCAGTGTAATGAGATGATTGCAAACGATCCAAAGTTCTGCCCACGCGGTATGATGGAGCACTATAATGTTGAGACTGTTTGTACTACTGACGATCCAGCAGATACTCTCGAATGGCATAAGATTGTTGCTGACGACCCAACTGCAAAGACTCGCATGCTCCCAACATGGCGTCCTGATGCAGGTATGAATATCGAGGCTGCAACTTGGAAGGCATATATCGAAAAACTCTCTGCTGTTTCAGGAGTTGAAATCAAGAACTTCGCTACACTCAACGAAGCACTTCAAAAGCGTCACGATTTCTTCGAGTCAATGGGTTGTAAACTCTCCGACCACGGTATCGAGGAATTCTATGACGAACCATATACTGATGCAGAGATTGATGCCATTATGGACAAGGCACTTTCAGGCAAGACTCCTACTGTTGAGGAGCAGCGTAAGTACAAGCATGCTTACATGTTGGAGCAGGGTCGTATGGACGCAGCATCAGGTTGGACGCAGCAGTATCACTATGGTGCAATCCGCAACAATAACACATTGATGTTCAACAAACTTGGTGCTGATACTGGATTTGATTCTATAGGTGAATTTAACACAGCAAAAGCATGCTCACACTTCCTCAACGAACTCAATATGGAAGGCAAGCTCGCTAAGACAATCCTCTACAATCTCAACCCATGTGCCAACGAAGTTCTTGCAACTATGCTTGGCAATTTCCAGGATGGCAGCATCCCAGGAAAGATTCAGTTCGGTTCTGGTTGGTGGTTCCTCGATCAGAAGGATGGAATGCAGAAGCAGATGAACGCACTTTCATTGCTCGGACTTTTGAGCCGTTTCGTAGGTATGCTCACCGACTCTCGTTCATTCCTTTCTTACCCACGTCATGAGTACTTCCGTCGTATCATGTGTAACCTCATCGCTACAGACATCGAGAACGGCGAAGTTCCTTACATCGGTTATGAGGAAAAGCGCGTAAACCAGATGGTAGAAGACATCAGCTACAACAACGCCAAGAACTACTTCCAATTCTAAGAAAAAGAATACTTTTTATACACATTTTGCAACGCAGGGCACACAACCAGCCTTGCGTTGTTTCTTTTATGTTATAACTTTTGTGTAATTTACGCACAAACGCAATCAAAATATCAAAAATATGTTATTCAACATGTTTTCGGGCACATTTATTAACAAAAAAAGCTCTACCTTTGCACATAGTTATCCTGAAAACAATCTTTTTACCTTAAAAAAACTAATACCTATTTGAAAGAATTGAAAGAGGTTTCTCTGTGAAGAGAGACCCTTTTTTGTTATATATCCTATCCACATAGCAAGCCTTTTCCGACTGTCAACCTTGGCGAACTAAGTCGGCAAAGATAAGCAATTCGACAAAGATGTTTGTTTTTTCGTCTTTTTTATTTAAAAATCACGCGTAATATTTTTTTTATTATAAATAAAAGTTGTACCTTTGCACAAACAAAAGGTGGAAATACCTCAAAATAACATATACAATGGAAAATAGAAGCATCGTTTCAATTGCCGACTATTCGAAGACTCAAATCAAGACTCTTCTTGATATGGCATCTGAATTTGAGAAGTACCCTAATCGAGAACTTCTTAAGGGAAAGGTGGTGGCAACCCTATTCTTTGAACCATCCACACGAACACGTCTATCTTTTGAGACAGCAGCCAACAGACTTGGAGCACGCGTCATCGGATTCACCGATCCAAAAGTAACAAGTTCCAGCAAAGGCGAAACACTTAAGGATACTATAAAGATGGTGAGCAACTATGCCGATGTCATCGTAATGCGCCACAAACTCGAAGGTGCTGCACTCTATGCAAGCGAAGTGACTGACGTGCCTATCATAAATGCAGGCGACGGAAGCAACCTCCACCCATCCCAAACAATGCTCGACCTCTACAGCATTTACAAGACTCAGGGCACACTTAACAACCTTAACATCTACATGGTAGGTGACCTCAAGTACGGACGCACAGTTCACTCGCTTCTCATGTCGATGCGCAAGTATCATCCTACTTTCCATTTTATCTCCCCTAAGGAACTTGAGATGCCTGAAGAATACAAGTTCTATTGCAAGCACAACGATGTGAAATACGTAGAGCAAAGGGATTTCAATGAGGACACAATTGCTGATGCAGATATCCTTTATATGACTCGCGTACAAAGAGAACGCTTCACCGACCTCATGGAATATGAAAGAGTAAAAGATGCTTATATCCTTCGTGCTGACATGCTCACTAAGTGCAAGGACAACATGAAGATTCTCCACCCACTTCCACGTGTCAACGAAATTGAATATGATGTGGACGACAGCAAGCATGCATATTATTTCGAGCAGGCACAGAATGGTCTTTACGCTCGCGAGGCGCTCATCTGCCAGACTCTCGGAATCACTCTCAACGACATCAAGAATGACAAAACCATCATAAAGTAAAAGCACTATGAGTAAAGAACAGTTAATGGTGGCTGCACTCGAGAATGGCTCAGTCATCGACCACATACCAACGGACAAGCTCTTCACTATCGTTAAGCTTCTCGAACTTGACAAGTTCTCTGAACCTGTATTCATTGGCAACAATCTCGACAGTCAGATAATGTCGCGCAAGGGTTTGATTAAGGTTGCAAACAAGTTCCTCAACGAGAAGGAAATCAGCAAGCTCGCAGTTGTTTGTCCAAACATCCGACTCACAGTAATCAAGAATTTCGAGGTGGTTGAGAAGCGAGAGATTGGTCTTCCAGAGACACTCTCAGACATCGTGAAATGTCCTAATCCGGTTTGTATCACCAACAACGAACCAATGAAAACCGTGTTCTATGTAGAGCGCCACAACTACATCCATCAGATGTTCCCATACGAACACGAGCTCAATGAGCAGGACAATGCCAAACTCAAGTGCCGCTATTGTGGCAAGGAGGTTGACTTGAAGGAGATAAAACTGAAGTAGGACAACGGACTGCGGACAACAGACTACGGACTATTAAAACAATAATAATAAACACAAACCTGGCTTACATACGCGTGAGCCAGGTTTGACTACTGAAAATAACAACATAAAATATAATGAAATTTACAGAAAGAGCAAAGCTCAACCTCTCTGATGTGAACAAAGAGGTGCTTGAGCAGTGGAACTCAGAAGACATGTTCCACAAGAGTATTGAAGAGCGCGAAGGTTGCCCTTCGTTTGTGTTTTTTGAAGGACCTCCATCAGCAAATGGTCATCCAGGTATCCATCACGTGATGGGTCGCACCATCAAGGATACTTTCCTCCGTTACAAGACTATGCAAGGTTTCCAAGTAAAGCGTAAGGCTGGTTGGGACACTCACGGTCTCCCAGTAGAGCTTTCAGTTGAGAAATCTCTTGGCATTACAAAGGAAGATATCGGTAAGAAGATTTCGGTTGATGACTATAACGACGCTTGTCGCAAGAATGTCATGATGTACACTGACGAGTGGACTCAGCTCACTGACAAGATGGGCTACTGGGTTGACCTCGAGCATCCTTACATCACATACGACAACAAATACATCGAAACTCTTTGGTATCTCTTGAAGCAGCTCTACAATAAGGATTTGCTTTACAAGGGGTACACTATCCAACCATATTCACCTGCAGCAGGAACTGGTCTTTCTTCACACGAATTGAACCAACCTGGTTGTTATCGCGATGTTAAGGACACAACAGTAACTGCACAGTTTAAGGTGCTCGATGCTTGTGAAGGTCTTAAGGGTAAAGGCGAAGTTCTTGGTGCAATTCCTGAACTTCCAACTTACATCCTTGCTTGGACAACAACTCCTTGGACTCTCCCTTCAAACACAGCACTTTGTGTGGGTCCTAAGATCGACTATGTAGCTATTAAGGGTAACAATCCATATACAAACGAAGAAGCAATCTACATCTTGGCAGAGAGTCGCATGGGCGCTTACTTCAATAAGAGTCAGAAATGCGAGGATTGTCCTGAGAACGCAGATTGTCCAGACCTCCCTGAAGTACTTTGGCGCGGTAAAGGTGCAGACCTCGTAGGTCTCCACTATCAGCAGCTCATGCCATGGGTTAAGCCTTGTGCTCTCGAAGGCAATGAAATCGTTGTTAAGGATGCAGATGCTTTCCGTGTAATCCCTGGTGATTATGTAACTACAGAAGACGGTACAGGTATTGTTCACATCGCACCAACATTCGGTGCTGACGATGCTAAGGTTGCTAAGGACGCAGGTATTCCATCACTCTTTATCCTTGATAAGGCTGGTGATACTCGTCCTATGGTAGACTTTACTGGTAAGTATTTCGTTAAGGATGATATCGATCCTAAGTTCCTTGAACTCTGCGTAAATGAGAGCTATTGGAAGCATTCTGGCGATTTCGTTAAGAACGCTTACGACCCTAAATATAATAAGGATGGAAAGTATGACGAGAAGGCTGCATCTAAGGATATGGACCTCAATGTCATTATCTGTCTCGAGATGAAGGAAGAAGGAAGTGCATTCAAGATTGAGAAGCACGTCCACAACTATCCTCACTGCTGGCGTACTGATAAGCCTGTCCTCTACTACCCTCTCGATTCATGGTTCATCCGCTCAACTGCAAAGAAGGAGCGTATGTTTGAGCTCAACAAGACTATCCAGTGGAAACCAGAATCAACTGGTACCGGACGTTTTGGTAAGTGGCTCGAGAACTTGAACGACTGGAACCTCTCTCGTTCACGCTATTGGGGAACTCCTCTTCCAATTTGGCGTAACCGCGACACTCGCGAAGAGATTTGTATTGGTTCTGTAGAAGAACTTTACAACGAAATCGAGAAGGCTGTTGCTGCTGGCGTTATGGCAAGCAACCCTCTTAAGGACAAGGGATTCGTTCCATGTGATTGGTCACAGGAAAACTATGATAAGATTGACCTCCACCGTCCATACGTAGATGACATCAAACTCGTTAGTGATAATGGTACAGTCCTCACTCGCGAACTTGACCTTATCGACGTTTGGTTCGATTCGGGTGCAATGCCATACGCTCAGATTCACTATCCATTTGAGAACAAGGAACTCGTTGACGAAGGTACTGCATATCCAGCAAACTTCATCGCTGAAGGCGTTGACCAGACTCGTGGTTGGTTCTTCACCCTCCACGCAATCGCTACGATGGTATTTGACTCTGTTGCATACAAGGCAGTCATCTCTAATGGTCTTGTACTTGACAAGAACGGAGTTAAGATGTCTAAGCGTCTTGGTAACGTAATCAATCCATTCGATTGCATTGGTCAGTATGGTGCTGATGCAGTACGTTGGTACATGATAACAAACTCTTCGCCATGGGATAACCTTTCATTCGACCCAGAGGGTGTGAAGGAAGTAACTTCTCAGTTCTTCATCAAACTTCAGCAGGCATATTCATTCTTTACAATGTATGCTAATGTTGATGGATTTGAATATAAGGAAGAAGATATTGCATACGCTGACCGTCCAGACTTCGACCGCTGGTTGCTCTCTGAACTTAACACACTCGTTAAGAATGTTCAGACTTATCTCGATGATTACGATCCAACTCCAGCAGGTCGCCTCATCCAGTCATTCGTTATCGACAATCTCTCTAACTGGTACATTCGTCTTAACAAGGCACGCTTCTGGGGTGGTGAAATGACTCAAGACAAGTTGAGTGCTTATCAAACTCTCTACACTTGCCTTGATACCCTTAGTCGTCTTATTGCTCCTATTGCTCCATTCTATGCAGACCAACTCTTCCGCGACCTTAACGCAGTTACAGGAAAGGATAAGAGCCAGAGTGTTCATCTCGCTAAGTTCCCAACATTCAACGAGTCTTATATTGACTCTGAACTTAATATTGCGATGGAATCTGCAATGAAGGTCACTTCAATGGGTCTCTCTATCCGTAAGAAGGTGAAGATTCCTGTAATCCAAGCACTTCAGTCACTCGCTATTCCAGATACTGATGCAGAATTCAGTGCTCGCATTCAGCGCATGGCAAGCATCATCACTAAGGAAGTGAACGTTAAGGAACTCCAACTTATGGATGGTAAGATGCTCGTTAAGAATGTGAAGTGTGACTTCCGTGTGATGGGTAAGAAGTTTGGTAAGATGATGAAGGCTGTATCTGCTGCTGTCACATCAATGTCACAGGCTCAGATTACAGAACTTGAGACTAACGGACAGATTACTCTTCAAGCAGATGGACAGGATGCCGTTGTAGAACTTTCAGATGTAAGCATCATGTCACAAGACATCCCTGGATGGAGTGTTGCGAACGAAGGAACAACAACTGTTGCTCTCGATATCACAATCACACCAGAGCTTAAGAACGAAGGTTACTCTCGTAAGGTTATCAAGCAGATCCAAGGTCTCCGTAAGTCACAGGGCTTTGAGATTACCGACCGCATCAAGGTTACAATCTCTGATGTGCCAGAAATAAATGAAGTTCTTGCCGTATTCAAGGAGAACATCGCTTCGCAGGTTCTTGCCAACTCAATCGAAGTTGGAAATCCTGAAGGCGACGCTATTGATTTCGAAGACTTCAAGGCTGTAATCA
>DCIW01000023.1:0-8860 GCA_002317225.1 Prevotellaceae bacterium UBA1716
TTAATTCAGCAGACCCTAATTATTTTCAGCCCAACAAATCCTACGTATATGGTATTTTTATAACACAGTTATGGTAATAAGTTTAACCTTAAGAATCTAATTAGTGGGAAGAGTGATACTATGATTGTTCGATGCAGTCGTCAAATTGCTGTTTGACATTATATATTGCATACTTGAAATGTTAATCATGACTAAAAATCGTTAATTACATATTACATCCAATTGCAAATTATCCCCACTAAGCCACCTTTCTACCTTTATAATTACAATTTATTGATAATTAAATAGTTAATAATTACTATTAAGTAATAATATTTTTATAATAATATAATATAGGGGTGGAAAATCAGGCTTGTAACATTGTAACATTGTAACATTGTAACAACGTAACAAAATCCATTCAACTTTTTCCAGGGTAGTACAAAATTGTGCCTTTTACTGATTTCAGTAGACACTTTTTAAGTTGTTTACTGAGTATGTTGCCAAACCTGTGCCCTAATTCGAGGGCACCGGTTCGAACTACATAACCCAAGCAGTCATCATTAGCGAGTCGGGTGTATATGCGTGGTATTCGGCAGCAAATTGATAACGTAATGCAGACAATTGCAAATCTTCTGTTTCTTGCTTTTTTGCTTTGCCCATATTGCAGAAATTTTAATTTAACGTTTTTCAGGGCAAGACAACGTACAGTGGGGCAGTGGATGTTACGGGGTGGTGTTCTATTTGGTTTATTTTTTATTAAAATAAGGAATTTTGTGTGCAAATACAATGTTTTTAAGGGAAAGTGATGAATTTCTGCATTTTTTTATTGCTGAATGATGAAAAAAATAAAAAAAGATTTGGATTTAGTAATAAAATGTTGTATATTTGCACTATTAAAGGCACGTATTGTGCACCAACGTGATTTTATTAATTTTTTAAATATAAACCATATGAAGAAAAATCTACTTTTTGCCGCTATGTTTTTGGGCTTAGTAGGCAATGCTATGGCGGACGATGTTACCACAGCTACTTATGGTAATGCGACTGGCAACACAGAACGTACTCTCACTGTGGCTCTCAACCACTCTGCAGACTACTGTGCTTTCCAGCTCGACCTCACTTTACCATCAGGCACAACCGTTGATGAAACAAAGTTGACAGCTAAGGCTCCACTTATCAATGGTGGCAAGATCACCATTAGCGGAACTGAAGAATCAACAGACTTCGTTCTCGCAGGAAACAAACAGACTGATGGCAAGTATCGTATCGTTGGTTACAACTTGGGTAACGCAAACATCGGTACTGGCGAAGTTCTCCTCACTATTCCTTTGAAGACTACTGAAGGCGTAGCTTTCAATGCAGGTGCAGTTACTGCAAGCAATGTTGCTTTCGTTAAGAAGACTGTATCAGGCGAAACAACTACTCTCTCAGAAGTTACTTTGAATGCAAATGCTGATCAGAGACTTTGGGGTGATGTGAACAAGGACAAAAAGGTTAATGCGTCTGACGTAGATGCTGCCATTTCGGCTACGGCATCAGGTAATTCTGAAGGACTTGATCACTTTGCAACAAATACAGGAATTGAAGGTACTTTCAAGGCCACAGACATTAATAATGTAATCAATTACGCAAAATAATTTGAAAATGAAGAAAATTTTAACTACGCTTGTTGCTGCACTCTGTACTTTGGGTGTTTTTGCAGATGACATTGTTGTTACAAGCGATTTGAAAAATGGTGCATACGTTGAAGGTGCCGTTCAAATAGGTGCTACAACTAACATAAATGTTTATATCGTTGCAGAAAAGACAATTGCAAGTGCATTACAATGTGACATATATCTTCCAGAAGGTCTTACTGCCGAATCTGGCAAGTCTACAGTTGAGGACTACGGATTGACATTTACTCCACACCCTGAACTTGGTAACTGTGTCCGTTTGATTTGGGCTAACACTCAAGTGGGAACTATTGATGCTCAGACTCCTTTGTTGGCGGCTAAAATTGCAGTTTCAGCTTCAAGCACTTTGTCTTCAGGTGATGTTCAAGCAAAGACTAATAATCTTGATTTTGCAAAGTCATACAATAATGAAACTGATAATTTTGTTTCATCAATTAAAGTTCAAAAGACTGCAGTTATCGAAGAACAAGATGCTGAATTTGCTTTGGAAGTTACTCCTTTCGTAATGACAAAGGGTGGTTCATATGATTCTCCAGTGGCTGTTAATGTTATGATGAAGAATGCAAAATCAATTTATAATGCTTCATTTACCATGACATTACCTGAAGGCTTAAAGATCGCTCAGAAGCAGGTTCTCAACGATGATGACGAATATGTAACTTCATATAAGAAGCCTTCATTGGAATCAGCTCATATGAATGCAGCTTATAATGATGATGACGCTGTTATGGCAGTTACTCAGAAGGTTTCTGGTAATACTGTAACATACAAATTCACATCTGATGGTGATGCTGCATTTAAGAAGAGTGTTTACTTCTCAACAGCATTTACTATTTATTTACAGTCTGATGCTTCTATTGAAGATGGAGTTTATAATGTTTCCATGAAGGACATTAAACTTTCAAATACGTCAAATGATTATACAGGTGGCTATTACTTCTCAACATTCGTAGGCACTCCAACAGAAACTGACCCTATCCTCTACGGTCACTACACAGAAGATATCATCTCTACTTTGAATGGTGGTGTTGCTAAGAACTTCTGCACAATCGATATGTCTGCTGCTACAGTTGATGAAGGTTGCAAGGTAAATGATGCTCTCGTTTACACAGCTGACAAGACAACTTACGATCGTTCGATTACTACTACTTACGGTACAGTATGTTTGCCAATCGAAGCAACAGGTACATTCTACACTCTCTCTGCAGCAACTGCAGATAAGTTGACATTCACTCCTCTTGAAGGCAAGCTCCCAGCAAACACTCCTGCCATCTTCTCTGGTGCTATCTCTGCAGCTGCTGAAGGTACTGTGACTCCAGGTACTCCAGGTACAGGTGCTACAGCAAACGGTCTTACTTTGACAGGTACTTATAAGACATTTGAACTTGCTGATGGTGCTGGATATTTCATCTCTAAGGATAAGTTCTATAATGATGGTGCTACAGTTAAGGCATTCCGTTCTTACTTCACAGGTACTATCTCTTCTGGCGCTAAGGCTCTCCGCATTGAGATCGAAGATGCTAATGGTGTTCGCGACATCACAGACCAGCTCTCTGATCAGGACATCTTCAACCTCCAGGGTATCCGTGTACAGACTGCTAAGAAGGGTGTTAACATCATTAATGGTAAGAAGGTTTACGTTAAGTAATCTATACAGAGTGAAATTAATATAATTGTAGAACATTTCTAAATTAATGAAAAAAGACATGAAAAAGATTTATATTGCTCCCTCTGTTGAAACAGTGAATGTTAAGAAGATGACTATCATTGCAACAAGTGCTGGTGTAGACAAAGGCAAAGGTGCAAGTGATCACTATGCAGACTCTAAGGCAGTGGATTTCGCCGGCGAAAGCGACTCTTTCTGGTCTTCTGACAAATAATTGATCAAACTCACGTAATGTGAACAAATAATAGTGGCGGCTATAATCAATCAATGGTTATAGCCGCTCTTTATATATATAATAAGGTGTAAATCTAATATATGAAATCTCATTTCTTCTCCGCTATCCTCACTGCCATACTCTCGCTTAACGCAATTGCCGTTAATGCACAGGCTGTCTATATCCCTACCAAAGAGAACCTACAGAGTCGTCAAGAATTTGCAGACATGAAGTTTGGCATATTTCTGCACTGGGGCATCTATAGCATGTTCGGTCAGGGCGAATGGTATCTCCACAACGCCAATCTCGACCACAAAGAATATGCTAAGGCTGCCCGTGGCTTCTACCCATCTCATTTCGACGCAAAGGCATGGGTGGACGCTATCAAAGCTTCGGGTGCAAAATACATCACCATCACTTCGCGTCATCACGACGGATTCTCCATGTGGCACACTCAACAGTCGGACTACAATATAGTTGATGCCACTCCATACGGCAAGGACGTGCTCAAACTCCTCTCCGACGAGTGCCACAAGCAAGACATACGCCTCCATTTCTACTACTCGCATCTCGACTGGACTCGCGAGGACTATCCGCTCGGTCGTACAGGTCATGGCACTCACCGCGACAACTCTCATCCCGATTATCAGCATTATCTCAAGTTCATGAATGCCCAACTCACCGAACTCCTTACCAATTATGGTCCAATCGGTGCTATTTGGTTTGATGGTTTCTGGGATCATGATGAGGATGCCACTCCGTTCGATTGGCATCTCGATGAGCAGTACAGTCTTATACATCGTCTCCAACCTTCTTGTCTTGTAGCTAACAATCATCATGTTACGGTTCATCCAGGTGAGGACATACAGATCTTTGAGCGTGACATTCCTGGGCAGAATACTGCTGGTCTTTCAGGACAATCCATCTCGCAACTACCTCTCGAGACTTGTCAGACTATGAACGGCATGTGGGGTTACAAGATCGTTGACCAGAACTATAAATCTACCGACGAGCTTATCCGCCTTCTCGTAGGCACAGCGGGCAAAGGTGCCAACCTTCTCCTCAACATCGGCCCTCAGCCTTCAGGCGAACTCCCAGCCACCGCCCTCACTCGTCTCCAAGAACTCGGCCAATGGCTCTCCCTCTATGGCGAATCCATCTACGGCACCACTGCAGGCGACATCCAAGATGCCCCCTGGGGCACCTCCACCCGCAAAGGCACCTCTCTCTACCTCCACATCCTCGACTCCACCACCACCTCCATCACTTTCCCCCCATCCCTCAAACTCCACTCCGCCACTTGCCTCAATACCCACGCCAAACTCCCACTCAAGAAAACCAAACAAGGCACCATCATCACCCTCCCCACCATCGAAAAGTGCCCTGATACTATTATTAAAATTATTGGTGTCCGATAAAACTTTTTATAGCACGCAGAGCCGCAGAGAAGCCCCCCAACCCCCGAAGGGGGCGAACCCAGTCTGATTAGCGAGAGTCGCAGGCTTTGGCTCGTTCCGAGCTTCGCGGCAGAGGTCGCAGAGGCTAGCGCATAGCTATCTAAACCGGAGGACTCTGCGTAAAGTGCGGTAAGCACCTCTGCCTTCTCAACTCCCCCTTTGGGGGCGGGGGGGCTTCAAGTGCAACCTCTGCGAGCTCTGCGACTCTGCGTGACATAAAATTTTAACTGGACACCAAAATTAAATAATATGAAAAGAATTATACACATTATTATATATATAGCGATTGCAAGTATGGTGCGTGCGGAGATGGTGAATCCGCAGGCAGTGGTTGATATGCTCGAAAGGTTGGGCGGGACAAGGCTGAGCAGTGGCTTGGTGTGCGTTCTCGATGAGAGCGTGGGTAAGGACGCTGAGACATTCGTCATAACAAGTAGAGATGGGAAACCTTGCGTGAAAGGCAATACTATGTCAGCTTTGACTACAGGCATAAACTGGTACCTCAACCATTATGCCAAAGTGAATGTGGCATGGAACAATCTCGGAGAGAAGATCGATAAAGAGAAATTGCCAATACCAATAGGCGAAGAAATGCACACCTGTGATGCCCAATACCGCTACTACCTCAACTACTGCACATTCAGCTATTCAATGGCCACATGGACATGGGACCGCTGGCAACAAGAAATCGACTGGATGGCACTCCACGGCATCAATACGCCCCTACAAATCATAGGACTCGATGCCCTATGGTACAACCTCCTCACCCAAGACTACCATTACACCCACGACGAAGCCAACAACTTCATAGCAGGCCCTGCCTTCCAAGCATGGTGGGGCATGAACAACCTCGAAGGGTGGGGAGGACCTAACCCTTCATGGTGGTACGAACGACAAACTCAACTCGCCAAAAAAATCGTCCAACGTGAACGCGAACTCGGCATAACTCCTGTACTACCAGGCTTCAGCGGCATGGTTCCACACGACTTCGCACAAAAGACAGGCTACTCAGCCGAATCACAAGGCGGATGGTGCGGATTCCAACGACCATTCATCATGGATCCTACAACCAACGATTTCGCCCTCGTAGCAAAGCAATACTACAAGCGTCTCAACGAAATAATGGGCAAATCCAAATACTACTCCATGGATCCATTCCACGAAGGAGGACACATAAGCAGCGGCAAATATCGCGAAGGTTATCGTGCTATCTTCGACGCTATGAACGACAACTGCGGCAACGACACCAAGTGGGTCATTCAACAATGGCAATGGTCGCAATATCAAGCACAATCGCTCACTGCTGTTCCTGAACGACGACTCATCGTCCTCGACCTCTTCAGCGACGGGCAACCATCATTCGACAACTACAGCGGCTACTATCCACAAGAAGCGGTATATTGCGCCATACCTAATTTTGGTGGTCGTACAGGCTTCTTCGGACGTATTCCGAAGATGGCAGACAACTATTTCGAGTATAAGGCAAAGTACAAGTCCATACGCGGAATTGGGGCTGCACCAGAGGCTATCGAACAGACTCCAGTAGTCTACGACCTTCTCTTCGAATTGCCTTGGATGGGCGCAAAACCTAACACTGATGCTTGGATTGCCAACTATGCCACTTCTCGTTATGGCAAAGAAAACTCGGCTGCCCAATATGCCTGGACACTCCTCTTGAACAGTGCTCTCAACAATACCACCCAACTCCAAGGACCACACGAAGCAGTCATCTGTGCTCGTCCTTCGCTTGATGTTCAGACCGTGTCTACATGGGGAGGAAGTGAGATTTTCTACAACCAAAACCAACTTCTACAAGCTGCTCGTTTTCTGTTAGATGCAAAGTTTAGTTCGAGCAATGCTAATTATAGTTATGATGTGGTGGATATAGTTCGCCAAGTGCTTACCGACCACTCTAAATCTATGCTTGCACGAATGAAGAAATATGATGAGCAGAAGGACAAACTCCGCTTCATCGCAACTCGTGATTCCTTCCTCAATATCATTCTCGACATCGACCAACTCCTCGGTACTAATCGCAATTTCCGTCTCGGCAACTGGACTGAACGTGCTCGTGCCATTGCTGACGAAATGCCTAACACAACTGCTGCAGACCGCGACTGGCTCGAACTCAATAATGCCCGCACTCTCATCACCACTTGGGGCGATCGCTATCCTGCAGAGGGTGGTGGACTGCGCGATTACAGTTATCGTGAGTGGCAAGGCATGCTCAGCGACTACTATTATCCTCGTTGGCGCACTTGGTTCGAACATGCCATGCAGCCCACTGACGGTTGGTTCGACATGGAATGGTCGTGGGCTCATAACGCCTCCCTGAACTATTCTGCCAAGCCTCAAGGTTCATCAATAAAAGTCGCCAAGAAATTGATGAAGAAATACTTCTAAGTATGACATTTTTGATATGAGATAGCACATTTTGCACATTTCTTTCTCATTATTAGGCAAAAATCATTATCTTTGCAAATAATTATTGTTGAGTCGAATCAACACTGTGTTGAATACCTAAATTAATGCCCATCATGTGCTATTTTCGATTATTTGCAATCTTATTCTTTTCATTCATCTCTACCTTTACTTTTGCCCAAAAGAAAGGACAAAAGAACATTGTCCGTATCGAATTAGGACTCGTACAAGGCATAAACCAAGAAGGCACACAAGCATTCTTGGGCATTCCTTATGCCAAAGTGGAACGATTCATGCCTCCATTGCCTGTTGAGCCTTGGGATACAGTAATGGTGTGCGACCACTGGGGACCACAAGCCATGCAGAATGTGGGCAATCGCGAGATGTCAGAACGCGAAATGTCGGAAAACTCATGTGTTCTCAACGTTTGGACTACTGACCGCAAAGCAAAAAAGCCTGTTATGCTATGGCTTCATGGCGGTGGATTCGACTCTGGCACATCTGCTTGGAATCCCGGTATGGGACTTGCCAAGAAGGATGTGGTACTCGTAAGCATCAACCACCGACTTAATATTCTCGGTTTCCTCGACCTCTCTGCTTGCTCTCCAAAGTACAAGTATTCGGGTAATGTCGGTATGATGGATGTAGTGGCTGCATTGAAGTGGATTCATAAGAACATCGAACTCTTTGGTGGCGATCCAAACAACATAACTGTCTTTGGCGAGTCTGGCGGCGGTGGCAAAGTAGGCACTCTCCTCTGTATGCCTGAAGCGAAAGAACTTTTTCACAAAGCCATCATCCTCAGCGGTACTATCCTGAATGTCAACACAAAAGAGATGACTGAATCACTCGGCAAGGCTGTTCTTGCAGAACTCGGCATCGACAAGAATAATATCGACAAGATTAAGGATGTCCCTTACAAAGAACTATATGCTGCGGGTCAGCGTGCAATGGGCAAGAGCATAGGAACTCGTCGTCCAGGCACTCCAATGATGTGGGGCTTTGGTCCTACTCCTGATGGCGAAGTGCTGATGCAACAGCCTTTCCAACCTGGTTTTGCAAAGTTTGCCGACAATAAGCCTATCATCATTGGAACTACTTTCAACGAACTCCAACGACTCACCTACAATCAGCAGATTACTACCGAAGATGCTCGCAAACAACTCCAGCAGACATTCGGTGAACGCACAGACGACTACATCAAGGCGTTCGACAAGGCTTGGCCAAAGCATTCGCCACAAGACTTGCTCTCAATCGACCATCTTTTCCGTCCAAAGACAATCATCACTGCCGATTATGTATCTGCCCATCGCAAGACTCCACTCTATATGTATATGTTCACATGGAAATCTCCTGTGAATCAAGGTTCTGTGCATGGACATGAACTGAAATTCTGTTTCAACACACTCAATCATGCAGGCAACGAACTGCCAAAACCAACTGC
>DCIW01000023.1:8939-9346 GCA_002317225.1 Prevotellaceae bacterium UBA1716
CCAAATGCAGAGGGACTTCCACAGTGGAACACATATTCTGCCGAAGGAGGCGACATGATGATATTCGACTATAACTGTTATGTCCGCAATAATCCTGACCGCGAACTCGAAGAAATCATTAACGACTGCTGTTTCAAGCAATTGAAGGAATTCAATGAGAAGAAGGCAGAAAACCAGCCTTATGTCATTTCTCAATCCAATCTGAACAATAACTATCCTCGCATTCTCGAAGACAATAGTGTGCTCTTCAAGGTTCGTGCCACTAATGCAAGCGATTGGAAACTTTCGCTCGACAACGATTGCAAGTTCTATATCCAACAAGACGGAACTTGGATGGCTCATACCAAACCGCTTGTTCCAGGTTTCCACTATTATTGGTTCAACATAGATGGCATGGATGTGGCTGA
>DCIW01000023.1:9419-10202 GCA_002317225.1 Prevotellaceae bacterium UBA1716
GAGAAAGACTGCACATTCTACGACTGCAAGGATGTGGCTCACGGTAAGGTGCATCAGTTGGAATATTATTCGCCAGTCAGACAAAAGAACATCAACGTATGGGTTTATACTCCAGCAGGTTATGACCAAAGCAAGAAGAAATATCCTGTGCTCTATCTGCAGCATGGAGGTGGTGAGGATGAGACTGGTTGGGTGAACCAAGGCAAGACTAACTATATCCTTGACAACCTCATTGCTGAAGGCAAGGCAAAGGAAATGATTATCGTGATGACTAACGGCACATTCAATATACCTGGTGCTCCATTCGGATATTCGGTTGAGGGAATGAAGCCTTTTGAGAAGGAACTGACCGAAACTCTCATTCCATTTGTGGAGAAGAATTTCCGTGTTAAGGCAGACCGTAAGTCTCGTGCTCTTGCAGGACTCTCGATGGGTGGTGGACAGACTTTCTTCGCTGGTCTTCAGCACACTGAACTCTTCTCTAATCTCGGCATCTTCTCAACAGGAGTGTTTGGCGGTATTCGCGAAGCAGCTTCGTTTGATGCAGAAAAAGCATTGCCTGGACTCATTTCTAATCATGATAAGTATAATAAGGATCTTGATGTACTCTATATCTCTGTAGGTACGGACGACCCACGTATCAATCCAACTACCAAAGCGGTGGAAAACATGCGCTCGCAAGGTCTTAATATCGTGTTCAACTCATTCCCAGGCGATCATGAGTGGCAGGTTTGGCGCAAGTCGCTTCATGATTTTGTTCAAAAGATTTTTAAGTAAACGTAG
>DCIW01000194.1 GCA_002317225.1 Prevotellaceae bacterium UBA1716
CAACAAGATGTTGATGCTCAATGATCGAAGCGTTGTCTGCATGATGATGGTGAGGCACAAAGGTGTGTAGCAGGAAGAATACTCCTGCTAACATCACGATATATGTCTCCAATTTTCTTTTCATAACTCCATCATCAATTTTTCTGCAAAGGTAGTCATTTATTTTTGCAAATCAGTTGCAAAAGCATAAAAACCATATCTTTACTTTCATTTCATTAGTAAATAGATGGCAAGTGCAATTTGAAGAATCAGAATTGCAGGTACTCCATACTTGAATTTCTTGTGCAGAGTCTTGTGATGCCAAATGCTCATTCCTGCCCAAGCACCAATGCTTCCACCTATTGCAGCCAAGAGGAGTAGGGTGGCTTCTGGTATTCGCCACTTGTGATTCTTAGCTTTCAGTTTATCAATGCCATAAGTGATGAAGGTGATGATATTGATGGCAATGAGATAATAAACGAGGATGTTTGTTAGTGTCATAAGTCTATTTTTCCTTTGCGAACATATTATCGAGAGTGGCTTGTGGGAAAGGACAAGGCTCTTGTCTTATTTTTGCTAACTGAAACTGCTTGCACGCATTGAATACAGACTGCTCTTCGAAACACTTGAAAAGCAATTCTTTAAGTTCGTCCAAATGCTCTGCATCGGCATCAGTAAACTTGCCGCAAGCCTTATAACTAACGCCTTTTTCAGGCATCACATCGTGATAGAAATAGCTCCAGACAAGAAACTGCATGCAGACTTCTGGAGTCATGATGATATCGTTCATTTAATGATATATGTGTTGAATGAGTGTGGTTGAGTCTGAATGTTCAGATATTTCTTGTTGATTTGTACTGAAACAGTCGAAGTTTCATCGGTAAAGTTGCCTGCTGTAACAATGTAAGACTTTCCATTTCGGAAAACTGTTACTGGAGTCTTGCTTAGTTCGCGACCAGCATATCCTACCATCTCAGTACCCTTCTCGATGAAGTGGCTGAAATGCTTGTAAGCATAGTATTCGGCTGTATATCGCATTTTGCGAGTCTTGCTATCTACTTGGATTAGAGCATTCTGCGTCCATCCCCAAGTCGACATACCATTATCTGCAAGGATGAAGTTCCAGTTGTAGTACTCGTCTACACCATTACCGAGATTGTCCGAAAGAAGGAAGAACGTGTGCTCACCCGCTTTCCAGTCCATGCTTCCGTTTCCACATTCGCTCTCCGACATCATGATGCGAAGGTTAGGGTAGCGTTTGCGAAGTTGTGGAAGATTGTTGCGGCATTCCCATTGCGTACCTATACCCTTGATGTTGCTCTGAAGAGTTTGGTCATCAAGAGTGCGTTCAACGTAGTCGAGGCGGTTGGTGTTGATGGTTCCCAACCAAAGTTCTACATCAGGATGATTCTTGCGAAGGGTAGGGGCAAGGTATTCGTTGTTGAAACGTATAGTGCCTTCTGCAGTCCAAGGGCAACCTGGATAAGGAGTGTACGAATAAGCTTCGTTTTGGTACATCACCTTTGTAATTGGCAGACCTTCAGCCTTATAGAGGTCGATGAACTTGCTGAACATATCTGCATAGCATTGCAGGTATCGAGGTTCTTGGATAAAGAAGTTTTGGGTTGCAAGCTTGCGTGGGAACACTCCGTTTCGCTCACCGAGAAGTTTCATTTCGTCTGGGTCGATTGCCTTGCCATCAGATTCTTCGGGCGACATATATAATAGGTAGTCTTGCTTTGGATCTTGATTGTTGTACTTGCTCGAAAGCACACAATAGTTATTGTTTATCTTCATCCAAGCAGGAGGACTCCAAGGACTCATAAAGAGTTGTAACTCTGGACAATAGCGTTGGGCAGCACGAGCAAGTGGAATGATATTGCGACGGTCGTGATCGATATTGAAGTATTTGAGTTGGAAGTCGCCTGCCACCTCACTACAACTGTACCATTCGCGAGCATAGTCATTTGCATTCATCGACACTCGTCCGTGAGTGAAACGCAAATCACCTTGAGGCGAATAGATATCTCTCATCACTTGTTCCTGTTCTTCACGAGAGAGGAGATTGAAAGCATCGAGGTCGAGTTCGTTGAAAGTAGTTCCCCATGCCTGGAAAGGAACACCCTTTTCTGTTCCATCGATAGTGACAACGACTTTCCCGCTTCCCTTAGACGAAAGTGTTGCTTTGCCTTGAGCCCACGAAGTTTTCTCGGTAGTTGTATATACTTTCACGGTTTGTGCTGTACTGGTGAGAGCAAGCATTCCGCAAAGTGATGAGAGGATAAATCTTTTCATATTGTTAGTAACAATTATGTACGAACACTAATGTGTTGTTGTATTCTTATGTAATATAAGGACTTACTATTTCTTCTCGTAACCGATAGGATTATTCATGATTGGCAGTTGCTTCTCTGTGAGATTGAGAAGTTGGCGAATGCCATTTGTGTCATGAGTAGCACGAGGAACAGTTGCAAGACCTACAGCCTGACAGTAGAGGTTGATGTTTTCGCTTACGTTGCCGGCATCAACACAACCCATCAGTTTTGTATGTTCGCTGTCATTTCCGAAGATGTCGAAGTCGATAACCATAAGCAATGTAACTGGTGCGTCCATAACGAATTCCTGCTTGAAGCCACCCTTACCACTGCCTGCCATGAGTTCGCGATGGTCGCCATCTGCCTTCTTCACAAGTTTGTTTGCCTTTGCATCATATTCGTAAACGCCGTTCTTCAAGAATGCAAAGAGTCGGATTTCCTGACGATTCATAGCTGTAGGCGAAGTGCGGTGATTGTCGTCGCGAGTCATACCGCATGCAGCCCAACAGACATCGCTGAGTTGCTGGTTTGTAATATCTTTTGTTGTATCATAATTGCGAACCGAGTGACGAGTGTTCAGCGTTTCGATCATGCTCATCGACTTCTGTGAGAGGTTTGGGGTAGGGAGGTTGATGTCTTGTGCCGACATGGTGAGTGCTACGCATGAAAGTGCGAGAGTTAAGATGGACTTCTTCATAGTTTTATTCTTTATCAATAAAGTTGTTTGTAGTTTGTAATAATATGCAAATATAGGTATTTCTGTTGAAAGTACAAGCACATTCCTCGTATATATTATATATAAGGTGTAAAAATGAGAAAAGGGAGGAAAATGAATTCCCCCCTTTTCGGTTATTTGAAGTTTTAATGTACAAATTACTTCCAAGAGTCTTCTTCTGAGAAGTCAATTGTTTCGCGTTCCTTTGACAATTGGATGCCGTTTCCTTCAGCATCGTATTTTGAAACGCACATCATTGAGCATGCATTCACGAGGATGATCTCTGTCTGTGGCTTAATATATTTTTTCATAATTATTCGAAATGTTTTGAGTGGGATGTGATTACTTGATATACTTCTTAACACCATTTACAATGTAGAGACCAGTCTTTGCAGACTTAACCTCGCGACCAGTAAGGTCGTAGATCTTATCATTTGAAGAAGTTGTAATTGCCTTGATTGCTGTTGCACCATTGAATGCGAATCCGCGAACTTCTGGAACTGTAGACTTAGCAGCCTTGAGGTAAGCCTTGTGAGCACCATTTGTGAATGCAGCACCAGTTGCGTTCATCCAGTAGAAACCTATGTTCTTGCCATCCTTATCGAGTGAAAGTGCGTAGAAGTATGAGGTTGCATCTTCTTCAAGAGCAGTTTCTTCGTCTGTACCTTCGAGGTCGTTCATGTCACCACTCTTGTAAGTTTCTTCCTCAGAAGTAGTGAATGTAAGTGTCTTAGTACCTGGCTCGATAGTATAGATTACGAGAGGTTCGCCTGCAGGAACTACATCACCACCTTCGTATGCTGATTCAAGACCATTTTTAACTGTGAACACATAACCTTCACAATCATCTGGCATTACATATGCATTCTCTGAATCATAGTATGTTGCGTATTCTGCAGCTGAGATTGTAAGTTCGTAAGATGTAGGAACTTCTACCTTTTCGTAAGTAAGGACGATGTTGTCGAAATTAAAATTCTTGCCTGATGAGCCAGAAGCTGTCAATCGATAAGATGTATTCTCTTTTGGTTTTGAAAGAACAAATTCCATTACCTTCTTTGTCGAAGACTCTGTTTTGATGCTTGTGCTCATTTCATTGTAATCCTTATCATAGATATTGATTGGAACGTCAGCAGCAGCATTTACAGAGGTTGTTGCAACAACCTTAGTCAACTTATAACCTTTCTTTGCTGGGAAACCAAGATATGAAGTGTCATCCTGTGGATTTCCTTTTGAATTAGAAGTCTTGCCTAAGAAGAGGCCACAATTGACTGTAGTTGAACCGAAAATATAATAACCGTCTTTTGCATTAATTATAAGAGGATTACCACTAATTTCAAATGTCTGAGCCGTAGCTGTGGTACCTGACTTAGTAGGGAAGTTTGCTGGGAATTCTTTAGGATCATTGAAATTGTAAGTAAGAGTTACGATATCTCCTTCTTCTGGAAGTTCTTCGAATGTTGCACTTACAGATACTGCATATGCAGGCATTGAGAATGTGTTGCTTGATACTTCAACTGCTTTGCCCTCAGCATCAGTAACGCTCCAAGCAGAAAGTTTGTAGTTTTCTGCAGGTGTAGCAGTAAGAGAAAGAACTGTGCCTTCTTCTACTTCATCACCATTGTTAACAGTTTCCTCGCCATTCTTTACAACGATAGTACCGTTTTCTGGAGTTGCGATTGTTACAACATATTTTGCCTTTTCGATTGCAATTTCTTTAACGAATACTACGTTGATAGCTTCGTCTGTTTCGTCGTTATAAAGTGTATATTTATCAGCAAGAACCTTAATCTTATCACCTTCAACTACGCCAAGTGTATTGAATTTCTGTTTTTCATTTTTAGGAGTCAAGGTACCAAAGACATAAATAGAGCCAGATTCGTCAGTAAGAGTATAGTTGCCAAATGTGTTATTATCAATGCCGCTTACAATACCTGTAAGATAGCACTTGCCACCTTTAGAAGCAATGAACTCAGCAATTGTCTTTTCTGCAATAGCATTTACAGTAAGACCTTCAACTTGGTATGCTGCAGACTCTAAACCATTAGCTGTTGCAACAACAGAAACAGAAGTTGTACTCGCTGTAAGAGTAGCTGGAGTAACTGTCCAAGTAATACCTGTAGTGATTTCTTTAGATGTCTTATCGCTGTATGTACCTGTAACTACAAGACCTTCTGTGCTGAATGAATCTCCTTCATAATATGTTGTAGTTGTAGGAGTACCAGAGATGGCTATAGAAGAAAGTGTAGCAGCTGGGGCTTCGTCTGTCTTTGTATAAGTAACTACTATATTATCAAACTGAAGATTCTTACCACTTGAACCAGAAGCAAGACGATACTCTGCGTTTGCAGAAGATTTTTCAAGTTCAAATGTGAATGTCTTCTTTGTAGCACCAGTTGTTTTTACTTCAGTACTGAATGCTTCCCAACTTGAATTATAAATATTCATCTTAATATCGCCACCAACTCCACTTGTAGTAGTAGCTTCTACCTTTGTAATTTTATAGCCTTCCTTTGCTGGGAAACCAAGATATGCTGTGCCAGAAGTAGGAGCATTATTTGAGGCAACAGTCTTGCCAAAGAAGAGACCACGTGCTGCATCATTAGTTGGATTGATTGTGTAATAATTATTTGGAGCAAAAATCACGATATCATTGCCACTAATGGTGAATGTGGTAGCACTTTCCATAACATTTGTTCCACCTGTTGGGAATCCTTTTGGGTATGCATCTTTATCATTGAAATTGTATGTTACAACCAATGTGTTTTCATCAACAGGTGTTACTGTTTCCTGTTCAAATGTAGCGGATACTGTAACATTTGAACTTGGCATAGTGAATGTAGTTGATGCATCAGTAGTAGATGCAGGAGTTGCACCAGTAATATTCCAAGAAGAGAACTTGTATCCTTCTGCAGGAGTTGCTGTGATAGAAACTGTTGCTCCTGCAACGGCAGAAGTAACGTCTGCTGAAATGGAACCACCTACAATGTCATTAGCAAGTGATACTGTGTATGATGTAGGAGTGTCTGGAGTGCTTGGTGTATCGCCTTTTTCTTCACCTGTGATGGCAATAGTATTGATACCTGCACCGTGCGAACTTCCTGCAGATGAAGCATTAGAACATGTGAAAACCAAAGTACCTTTAGAGCTTGTTGGCTTAAATGTTATTGAACCGATTTCAGTAGTAGCATTTGTGCCTGTAGCATCAATAGTACCAACAGAAGTTCCATTATAGGTAACATTAATTGTAGCTTTTGAATTTGATATAGTACCATAACGACGAGCATTTATCGTAATAGTAACTTCCTCATAGTCCGAAAAATCAAATTCTGGTGAAGTAATGTTTTCTCCTTTTCCAATAACAACACAGTCTGTACGATTTAATCCTGTACCAGTGGTAGTCCAACCTTCTGTGTAAGAAGCGTTCTTTCCGTTAAATGTAGCCGTTGTGATAGTTACAGATTCCGCAACAGCACTACTCAATCCCACTACCATACATAGCAGCAGCATTGAGAATTTAATGTAAATTTGTTTCATAAAAATAGTATGTTTTAATAGTTGAATATAATCTATAGGTATATAGGAATTGGAATCATGGTAAAGGATGTCCACATTCAAAGGGCAAATATAGTAATAATATTACTATTAAAGGCAAATAATATGCAGAAAAATGCAAATATGTATAAAAATAAGTTGTGTTATCCTTGTTTTGCTCTTTAAAGGTATGAAACGAGGACAAATAATGTGCGTTATCTTGCATTTAAGCATAAGAGCATTGCTTCCCGTTTTCCTGGCTTTTCACATAAGGGCGTGAAAGCTTTCATGCCCTTATGTGAAAACGTTCACGACCCGACGTGAAAACGTTCACGACCTATCGTGAAAATCCCGTGAAAACTATTTTTTATGTGAAAAAGCGTACAACATCATACACATCCTACACAAAGTGTTGTAACGAACTATATTACAATGTGATAGAGTGTGTATGATGGTGTGTATGATTGGTGTAGGATGTGTATGATAATGAATAGAAGAAAAGTAGCATAAAAAAGTTCCCCCATTATCACTAACGAGGGAACTGATGTTAATTACTAATCTTAAAACCTATTATGTTACCTATGCGTATGTTGCTGAGATATAAGTGGTTGGTTAGTGGCAGAGAGCTGAGATGAGAGTGCCGAGTACAACTGCACCTGCTACACCTGCTACTACGTGACCTACTGGAGAGCGATGACCGTGGAAGTGAGATACTGGGTTGGCGAAGTAGTATTCTGGCTCGTAATAGCGATCGTACCAGTACCAGTCGTTGCCACGAAGGTAACCCCAACGTCCACCGCGATACATTACTCGACCTTCCCAACCTGGAATGTAACCACCATCTGCCATGTAGTAATAGTCGTTGAAGTAGCCTAATGGGTTAGCGAAGTAGTAGTCTGGCTCGAAGTAGCGATCGTACCAGTACCATCTGTTGTCGCGATAGTAACCCCAACGACCGTTGTCGTGACGAACTCGACCTTCCCAACCATGTACGAAACCGCGGTTGTCAAGACGTGGGTTGTGACCGATGTGCATGTTTCCGTTTGGACGACCTGGACCCATTCCGTGGTTGTTCATACCTAGATTGCCACCATGATTGTTCATACCTGGACCCATTCCGTGGTTCATACCTGGGTTGCCACCGTGGTTGTTCATGCCTGGACCCATTCCGTGGTTCATACCTGGATTGCCACCGTGATTGTTCATGCCTGGGTTGCCACCATGATTGAAGTTGTTATTGTTGTTATGGTTTACATTCACATTTACATTATTGTTAACGTTGTGGTTGTAGCTGCCCTGATAGCCGCCACCCATGTTACCACCACGATTGCCACCCATGTGACCACCACCGCGAGAAGTCATTGCCTGACCACCACGATTTCCGCCCATGTGACCTGGTCCACCACCATGTCCCATACCGCCGCGTGGCTGAGCGTATCCGTTACCTGCAACCATCATCATGATTGCCATCATTGCCATTGCGTAAAAGTTCTTGCGTGTCATAATCTATAATTTTTTTAGTTGTTAATAATCTTGTTTGTTTTGTTTGACGCTGCAAAGTTACGCACTATTAATAATGATTCAAAGGGTAGTTTTCCTACTTTGATGGGTAATAAACCTAAAAGAGGGGGAAATCCCCCCTCTCTTATGGTTAGTCGAACTTCTTTGTTCGTATATGGCAGTATGGACTTCCGCCCGTATTTGCGTAGTAGTCTTGATGGTATTGCTCTGCTATCCAGAACTTTACGGCTTGTTTTACTTGCGTGTTCACCTCATGTCCTTTGCTGCGAAGTAGGGAAATAAGATTATTTGCGACCTCCAACTGTTTTTCATCAAAATAAAATATTCCGCTCAAATATTGTGAACCTAAGTCAGGACCTTGCCCATCAGTTTGTGAAGGATCATGGATTTCGAAGAATAGTTTGCAGAGAGTTTCGTAAGATACAACCTCGGGGTCATATTCCACAAGAACTGCTTCGAGATGGCTTGTGCGATGTTTGCGAACATTCTCATAAGTAGGATAAGCTTCATTGCCCCCTGTGTATCCAACGAGAGTACGGAGCACTCCCTCCTGTTTGCTCAGATAATGCTGAACTCCCCAAAAGCATCCTGCCGCAAAGATGGCAACTTCGGCATTTGTCTCCTTATTATATAATGTGACCTTGTTCGAAGCATCAATCGCAGCCTTTACCATTTCGAGTGCTTTTCCGTGCTTTGCCTGCAGATCGGGATATGCTTTTCCACGAGCAAAATTGTGTGTAAGGTCGTTGAATTTCACTCTCAAGGCAATAGGATTGTGCGAGTCGATGATGCCTTGCACATAATCATAATAAGGAGTGCTCTTATCGTGAGTGAGCAGTTTGAGGGCGTTGACCACACTTTCTGGAATGCCCGCTTCGAGCAAGTCGTCAGCAGAATATTCGGTATCTTCAATCACATCATGAAGAAAACCTGCCATTCGTTCTTCATCAGTTTTACCCATAAGTCCTACTGTGAGAGGGTGGAGGATATATGCCTCACCATCACGATCAGTCTGACCGGCATGTGCCTTGGTGGCAAT
>DCIW01000069.1:0-5018 GCA_002317225.1 Prevotellaceae bacterium UBA1716
TTCCCCATGAAGGTGCCTCGCCCCATGTGATATATCCGAGTTTGTCTGCCCAATAATGGAAACGCTCCTCAAATACCTTTTGGTGCAGACGTGCTCCATTGAATCCTGCCTGCATGGAGAGTTCGATGTCGTGCTTAAGTGCTTGGTCGGAAGGTGCAGTCCAGATGCCATCAGGATAGAAACCTTGGTCGAGTACAAGTCGCTGATAGAAAGGCTGATTGTTGAGGTAGGTCTTGTTACCACTGCAATGGAACTTACGCATTCCTACATACGAATTTACCTTATCCACCAACTTTCCTTCTGTATTCTTCACCTCGTAGACAAGGTCGTAGAGGAATGGCGAATCGGGCGACCACAATTTCTGATTTTTCAATTGCAATACAACGGCAGAAGCATCATTAGCTGGGGCAGTTCGCTTTGCAACAAGTTTCTTTCCATCGTACATACATACTGTCAGTGTGCCTCCATCTTGACCATAGAATTGTGGATGCACTACGACTTGCTGCTGGTCGATATCTGCAACCACATGAGCCCCTTTCAAGCCCTTCACATCAACTGGTTCCATCCATACCGTCTGCCAGATTCCTGTAGTTCGGGTATACATACATTCGAAAGGAGTATGTCGCACATTCTGCTTTCCTGCTGGTTGCTTCTGAGTACGAGTGTCGCTGTAGGCATGAACCACAAGCGAATGCTGTTTTGCATCTGACACAAAGCGAGTTATATCAACCGCAAACCCAGTAGATCCACCAAAATGTCTGCCTGCAAGATTGCCATCCACATACACCTCGGAGAAGTAGTAAACCGCTTGGAAATTGAGCATCACATTACGTCCACTCCAAGATGAAGGTATCTGAATGTTTCGCTGATACCATATATGATTGATAAAGTCGGTATAGCCCACACCCGAAAGTCTGCTCTCAGGTGCGAAAGGCACAATGATTTTGTTGTCAAATCCTTGTGAATCATAGAGTCTCTTTTCAACTCCTTCGCCTACAAAATCGAACTTATAACTCCATTCACCGTTTAGGTTTATCCACTCCATTCGTTCGAACTGTGGTCGAGGATACTCAGGACGTGGTTGCTGCGAATATGCTGATTTAGCATAAGCAAGCATTAGGATAAGAATAATTGCAAAATGTTTTTTCATATATTCAGTTTTTGCGGAGTTAGAACATATTCCGATCAATGCAATGATTAGGATAGACAATAACTATTTCTATGTGTCATTTACTTAACAGTTACACTGATAACCTTCTCGCCAGGTGTGGTGTCGGCTTCGCGTGGGAAATAGACAGGCATATCCTTTTGGAGAGGAAGAATGCGGAGTTCGAGTTCGGTAATGTCTGCAGGCAGTCGCCAAAGTCCCATGAGGAAAGGACGACCGTTGTAGAAGTTGTCGGCAATGAGTTTGCCGTTTGCATAGAGGCGAGCCACATCACCACGATAATGGATATGCATGAGTCCTTGTCGGGCTGTGCTATCGGTAGGCAACGAGATGCGATAGATTGCAGCAGTTTCGAAGTCAGCATCTACAGGCGACTCTGCCACTTTGGCTACTCCGGTGGTGATGGTGCGGAGAGCACCAGCCTCACGAAGTTTTTCAAATTGCACCGTTGACTCCATTTTGTCTATTGTCCGTTGTCCGTTGTCCGTTGTCTCCTTCAAGAACAGATGTTCTGCCTCTGCCGTGCTGATAAGGTAGAGTTTGATGCCTCCGATAGTGGCAAAAGGTTTAGCGGTACTTGTACGCTTCTCTATCTGTACCTTGCCCCCAAAGCAGAACTCAGAAGGGATGCCCGCTTTCTGCTCAAACCATATCTTGCCATCTCGTTGGGCTACGGGTTGTGCAGTAGCGTAGGTGAGGAGAGCATTGCCAATCGGCATATTTACAGGGAAGAGGGTCATTGTGCCAGCAGGAATTGTGATAGGCTTCTTAGGGAACTTCACACCACATGCCTCGAACTGCACACCCTTCTTTGCTGTGAGGTTGGCAAAACGCTCGTAGTTGTTGACAAACACAAAACCAGCGGCCCCCTCCCGGCCTCCCCGAGGGGAGGTGACTGTTCGGTAGCTCCATCGCAGATAGGTATCGTCATATTGTTTAGGCTGTTTCTCGGCACAAGGGAAGTATGCCTCCATAGGTGCTAATTGTTCACCAAAATCCTGCATGAAAAGGTGTAGTGGACGCAAACCATAGTATTGTGGATAAGTCTGACCAAACTCACCAAGTGGAGCCTGGAAGTCATAGTTCTTCACAGGCAAGTCGTTGTGGTTGGTGGAAGGTGTGCGTTGCTCCTCATTCAGATAGGTCAGATGCCCTTCAGGATTAGTTCCACCATGGTACATATAGTAACCAAGGAGGTTAGAACCACTACCCAATTTTACGAGTGCCATGGAGTAGGCATCCTCAGGGTAGAGATAGACACGACGATGGTAAGAGGTCATCATGCCACCACCGAGTTCGCATGTGAAATATGGGTATCGACTTTCGTCCACTTTCTTGCTCTCATCATAAACCAACTGTTCGGAACCAATAGCTCCAGAGGTAGGCGAAGAGGTAAAATGGAAGGCTTTCCAGTATTTGCCCGCACCCTCTTTTGTGTTTCTATCCCAGAAACCGTCAGCATAATCGCCATAGAGCGGAATCATCTCGCCGAAAGGTGTTGGTTTACGCATTTCTGGCCATCCAGTACGAGTGTAGAAAGGAAGGTCGAAACCGATACGTTGTGCCATCTGCTTTAAGGTCATCAAGTATGCACCATCACCACCAAATTCATTGTCGAATTGAGTTGCCATAACGGGACCTCCATCCTTCCATTGCAGACCTTGTATCTGTGTGAATATCTGGCGATATAGAGTTTCTACATATCCCAAGAACTTAGGATCCATGCTTCGCAATTTGCAACCGCTCGCCACTGTCCAATCGGGTATACCGCCACATCTTACCTCACCATGACAGTAAGGGCCGATGCGAAGGCATACAGGCAGTTCCTCTGCCTGACACAACTCTATGAAACGACGCAAGTTGCGTTGGCCGCTCCAATCAAAGATGCCCTGCTGTTCCTCGATATGGTTCCAGAATACGTAGGTGGCAATAACGGTCACGCCTCCTTCCTTTATCTTACGAATCTCGTCGGCCCATTCAGCCTCAGGAATACGCGAATAGTGTACTTCGCCCATCACTGGAACAACACGTTTTCCACCGATGATGAGACTATGACGGTCCCACTTCACTTCTTTATTTTGAGCGCTGACAACGGAACATGTCATAAGATATGTCAGCAATATGAGAGCTATTTTTTTCATATACAGAGTTAGTTAGTTGATTAGTGTTTTGAGTGCATAGATGCCGAGATGGTTGCGGTCGAGTTGTTCCACTTCGTTGAGATACTGCTGAGCCTTAGCGATATCACCAAGACCACGATAGCCGAGCGAGAGCATGAACTTGCAATGAATCTGGTTGGAGAGGTTGAGGTCGCCTTCCCAAATCTGTAAGTCGGGCAGAGAGACAGCGAAGTAATCCATCACAACCTCATCGAAGAGGTGCTGTTTGCCATAGTTGATGAGTTTGTAGAACTTGCCGTTTGCTTCACCTTCGCGACCGATTTTCTGGAGAGCAAGTCCTTGATAGAATATCTTTTCTGGCTTGGCATCGTTGTAGTACATAGCTGCAGCAGGTTCGAGATTGCCCTTGGCTGCCAATTCATAATTCATAATGCATAATTCATAATTATGCTGGCGCTCTTCTTCAGTGCTTGCACACTTTGACAATGCCTCGTGGGCACAGCCAAGGAAGTAGTAGAAGTCGTTCTCCTGCGCACCATAGAGTTTGCCTTCACCAAGATGATGTGGATAGGTGAGACACTCTTCAAGGAGTCGTACTGCAAGTTCGTTGTCACCCTCACGAAGTGCTATCTTGGCACGTTCGGTACGAGCCAACTGATACTGTGCTGGCACCTTTCCTTCACCACCTTCCCAAACGTGGAAGATGTGTGCATCGATGAATGCCATTGCTTCATCATAGAGTCCGTTGAGATTGAGTAGGGTAGCATATTCAAGTTTGAGGTCGTCGCGTTTCTCAACCATATCGAGATGCTGTTGCATGAGTTGGAGGCGTTCGTTGTGAGCACGTTCCACACGCTTATACAACTGGTCGAGTTCCATATAGATACGAGCATCGGAAGGGTTGAGTGCAAAGGCTTGTTCCATGCATTCGAGTGCAGCCTCTGACTTATGTTGCTTATTGTAATAAGCTAATGCGAGATTGCGCCAAACGGTTGGGAACTCAGGATTGAGATTGCGACTTTCTTCCCAATGGATTACTGCAATATCATACTGTCGACGGTCGTAATATAGACAACCGAGATAGTAGTGAGCCTTGGAGCACTCTCCACCGTGAGCGATGGCACTTTCCAACGCAAGGATATCCTCTATGCGGTTAGGGAAACAGTATGCTGAATCGGCTTGTTCTGCCTCCTCATAGCGTTCCATATAATAATAGGTCATTGGAGTGGTTGCTCCTTCTTCTATCGACATCTCAAGCACACGATAAGCATCATCCTTCATGCCTGCAGCAAGGAAGTCGAGTGCAAGTTCGTGATAATTGTTTGAGTTGCCATGCATCAGTTGACGAATGCTATCGAACTCGCCCAATTCGTAAAGCAGACCATAGTTGAAACGATCGGTCTTCAATCCTTCCTCACAACACTTGCGCATCTCAGCCTCACGACCCATCATACGAAGAACGCTTGCCTTCAACGCTAAGGCTTTTTGGTTGTGGGCATTGTTGTTGAGACAACGGTTGAGTTCGTTGAGAGCATCATCAAGACGACCCTGAAGAACACTAATCTTTGCTGCTTCGAAATAACCGGCATCTGCCCATGCTTTATTCCATGTAGCCTTCCAGAACCACTTGTACGCTTCGCTTAGTTTTGAGTTTTGAGTTATGAGTTCTGAGTTGTTGGCAAGTCCTTGGTATTTGAGACAGAGAGCTAAATTGTATAATGGTTCGCCTT
>DCIW01000069.1:5057-15483 GCA_002317225.1 Prevotellaceae bacterium UBA1716
TTCATAAGCAACTTTACCGCTTTGCGAAGATAAGGTTCTGCCTTCGAGAGTCGTCCCTTTCGGATATACCACAGTCCCATAGCATTGAGACAACGAATATCATCAG
This sequence comes from Prevotellaceae bacterium UBA1716, assembly GCA_002317225.1. Lineage (GTDB taxonomy): Bacteria > Bacteroidota > Bacteroidia > Bacteroidales > Bacteroidaceae > Minthosoma. The sequence continues at coordinate 5,164 of DCIW01000069.1, forward strand.
GATCGCGACGCAAAGCCTCCTCATAGTAATCGGTAGCAACGAAGGTAGCATGACGATATTGCTCGATATGGAGGCCAGTGAGATAGAGTTGTTCGTTGGTCTTCACCTGTTGTGGCAATAAGGCTGCTTCTGCTGCATCAGGAATTGGACGAATCTCATCAGGTTCTGGTTGCCAACTGAGAACTGCGCGTTCTTGTCCGTAGAGTTCCTTTGATAGTATTACAGCCCCCACCTGACCTCCCCGAGGGGAGGAAATTTTTATATGCTCTACCGCCTCAGGTGAAACATCGCGCCACTCATCAAAAAGGATTTCTTCCTCTGTATCTTTCACAACAATACGCACATGCTGCTTGCTGGTAGCATAGAGAATCAGTTCGCTCTGGTTATCATCAACGTTAAAATTAACGTTGAACACCAGATCCTTGTTGGCATTTTTTACCAATCCCACCTCACGATAAGGCATGAAATACTGCACAAACTGCTTTTCCTCATAAGGCATGAGCCAAGTGAAGTCGGGTTGGTTCTCGGTATAGACACCAGCCATCAGTTCGATGTAAGGACGGTAGCCTTGCTGTGTTGGTTGAGGGATGCCGTTAGCATCAACTTCATCCTGAACTGGGTCGGTCAAAGCACGATCCCAAGCACGACCGAAATCGCCATTGCCCCATGTCCATTGCTTCTTACCTGGTGAGAAATGGTTGCTTGCTACATGCAGCATACCCGCTTGAGTGTCGTTCTCGTAACCTCCTTCGAAGTTGAATCGTGAGTTGACACCCATATAGCTTGTAGGTACAAAGATATTCTTATAGTTTGAAATATCCACACCACTCGAATAGTCCATCTTGTAATAAGTGCCTGTAGCGATAGGGAATGAACTTACAGCACGTTTACCATGATCAAATACCGCATTGATGTCTTGTGGGAAGACGCTCTGATAGGCATCGTTCACCTCCACTGCAGGATTAGCCCACCAGAGGAAGGTCTGAGGCACATCGGTACGGTTGTAGAGTTGTCCTTTTATCTCAAGATATGCACATCCTGGACGCAAAGTGAAACCTGCCATACCTTTCTGGTGGAACATCTTCTCCATTTCGCTTACCCATACAGTGACACTACCATCGGCATTCTCCTCGATGGTGCAATCTACAGGCATATAAGTTGAAGGACGGTGATGCTGTGGCCAGTTGAACTCGATTCCTCCCGAAATCCAAGGACCAAGGAGTCCTACGAGTGCTGGTTTAATCACATTATTATAATAAACGAAGTGGCGCTTGCGTATCTTGTCGTAAGCCATCTGCACACGTCCTCCCAATTCGGGAAGAATCATCACTTTGATGTATTCGTTCTCGAGCCATACAGCGTGCCACTTATGATCCACTGGTTCATCGGCTATTGATTCGATGACAGGATTAGGATATACCACTCCGCTTGAACCTTGATATACTCGTTTCTCAAGGAAGATAGGATTTTTCTCTGCTTCACCTACTTCGTAAGTAGGAATGATTACGCTTTCGCGCCATGCTTTTACCATATATAGTCGTTTGGGGGATTGGTCGTTTATTTGATTAAGTTTTCAAGTTCTTCCCAAGTCTTGCCTTTGGTTTCAGGACAGTTCTTGTAGAGATATACGAATGATATGACACAGATGATGGAATATACCCAGAATGTGCCGTAAGTGCCGAGACTCGCATTCATTGGAGGGAAGAGGAAAGTGAGTGTGCAGCAACCTGTCCAAAGTGCGAAGGTGCAGATTGCCATAGCGATTCCACGAACGCGATGTGGGAAGATTTCTGAGAGCAATGTCCAAGTGACAGGGCCCAAAGTCATTGCATAGCATGAGATTGCTGCAACAACGAGTGCCACCATGAAGATGCCAGTCATACCGATATAATAGCAATAACCAAGTGTGAGATAGATGGCTCCAAGACCTCCCGCTCCTATCAGAATAAGAGTGCGGCGACCCCACTTCTCGATGGTATAAAGTGCTACAAATGTGAAGAGCACGTTAGCAATACCCGTAATGACAATATTGATGAACATTCCATCCACATCAAATCCTGCACTCTTGAATATCTCTTCTGCATAATTGAAGATCACGTTCGTTCCGCACCATTGTTGGAAAACGGCAATAATGATACCAAGCAACAGCACTTTCTTGTATCCTCCGAAGAGTAATCCCCAACTTGCCTGTTGCGACTTGTCTGCAACGTTCGAACCCTCTTTCAGTTTGAGGAACACCGGACTCTCAGGAATGAAGAATGCCATAACGAGGAAGAGGGCTGCAGGCACCGTTTCTGCCCAGAACATCCATCTCCAACCCCATGCTGCTCCCCATTCAGCCGACACGCCCGAACCAATGAGCATGTTGACTATCTGTGCTGAAAGGATACCAAGTACGATGGTCATCTGGTTCAGACTTACCATTCGTCCTCGTATCTCTGTAGGAGCTACCTCTGCAATGTACATAGGCGAGAGCGCACTTGCTACACCAATACCGATGCCACCAATGAAACGTGCTATATTAAATAAGGTGAAGTCATCAAAATAACCAGTCATCAAGGCACTTGCAGTAAACAAAACGGCCGAAAGTATGAGCAATGGTTTTCTGCCATAACGGTCGGCTAATGCTCCTGCCACCATCGCACCAATAAGGCATCCCACTAATGCTGTAGTCATGGCAACTCCTTGCATCACAGGGTCGGAAGCAATGCCGAAGAATGATTCGTAGAATGGTTTAGCACCACCAATCACTACCCAATCGTATCCGAAGAGCAGACCGCCCATCGCGGATACCATACAGATAAAATAAATAAATTTCTTTTCCATATAAATATAGGTTTATCATAATTTTGTTGCAAAGATAAGAAGAGTTTATTATTCTATCTATGGAAAAATACAAAAATAACATGGATTATTTTACTATCTGCAACTTTTTGTTTATTTTTGCAGCATGATTCATGTAAAAGACGGATTTAACGGGCAAAGAATGCTCGTTCTTCCAAAGTATATTATCGATAAAGTTGCTGATAATCCGCTGTTGGATGCATTGTGCATTACAGATATCGGACATTTTCCCAATGCCTCCAATCATTACAGATTGAGGGAGAATGGAATTGACGAATATGTATTTATTTATTGTATAAACGGAAAAGGGGAGTATAGGATTGGGAATGGCCCTACACATACTATTCATGCTAACCAGTATTTCATCCTACCTGCCCACACCCCGCACATGTATTGCAGTGATCCAAACGATTCTTGGTCGATATACTGGATTCATTTCAGAGGGACATTGGCAACAAGTTATGGTGGTTCTGCTAATGGTCCTATGGAGATACCCCCAGGAAGGCAGTCGCGTATCAGCGATAGAATCAGCATGTTCGAAGAGATTTTCTCTACCTTGCAGGCTGGTCTGACAGTTGAAAACCTATGTTATGCCTCTTCTGTATTTCATCATTATCTTGGTTCGTTGATATATTTGCAGCAATATCGCACCAGCAAAGCGGAGAACAGCATCGACGACAATATCTCCGAAATGGCTATTCATTATATGAAAGAGAACATGGAGAAGCAACTGACCCTTGACGACATTGCACAATTCACGGGATACTCCGTTTCACGCTTCTCTGCCGTGTTCAAGGAACAGATGGGAATCAGTCCTAAAAACTATCACAACTTGCTTCGCGTTCAGGAGGCATGCCGATTGTTGGAGCATACAGATATGAAGATTAATCAGGTCAGTCACAAGGTCGGATTTGATGATAGCCTGTATTTCAGTCGTGTGTTTAGTAAGATAATGACGATGTCACCAAAGGAATATAAAAATATGGTTAAGGTTAAGTGACTTCTTATTCACCGATAATATTCCAAAAAATCGATACGTCCATATTATATTAAAATTGTTTGGTAAGACGCATCGGGAAATATCTAATTCCATTATCAACTTGCTCCTTGTCTGTAGATTCAAATCCGAGTGCCTGATAGATAGGTATTGCATAGGGCGAAGAAAATACAGTCATGAATTATCCTACGGATTTCGGCACTATGTTCCTATAGTATGAAGTCTCTCACACTATAGGAGTGTTGCTTGTTGTATTAGTAGTGTGAGAGGTTTGATACTATTGGTAGATTGTTAGGAAAGTACATCGAACAGATAACCAATCGGCGTGATTATTTTTTCTGCATCAGTTTCATACCATGATCGTGGTGTGCAGGATGCTCTTTCCAGTAATCGAGAAGTTTCTGGGCATCTTTCTTCGAAATAGGAGTTACGGCTCCGTGCTTTGGACTTGAGAAGTTAGTGGTCTTCATCTTCGAACCTTCTTCGTTAAAGTGGCCTATATCGGTATATGTCTTGAAATCCTTTGTCTCAAGGAATCCGAAATTATGAGGACGACGACCGAAGCAGTCGTACATAAGCACATAAGTGTCAGTACCATAGCGTTTCCATACGTTAGGAGCCTCGCACGCCTTCTCCTCCTTGTCGATAATCTCTGGTTGGAAAGTGTAAGGACCGGTGATATTGTCACTCACAGCTACCATGATACCCGAGAATCCTTCATCATATTCTGCATAGTGGAGATAGTACTTGCCATCATTGCCCTTTACGATGTCGCCATCAAGAGCGGTGTGATCGCCCTTTGTTTTTTCAAAGAGAAGTTTTGGTTCAGTTGCAAATCCGTCAAATTCCTTGTTTGCATAAGCGTAGTAGAGTTTGCAAGCTCCGTTGCCTCTGCGGATTGTCCAATAAATCATGACAGCTTTCGCCTTTTCGTCCCAGATTAGTTCTGGAGCCCAGGTAGCACCAATATCATTGAATCCCTCCATCTGCTGAACACGCACAAGGGAGTGTTCCCAATGGATAAGGTCTTTCGACTTGAGAAGGGCAAGGTTCTTGTTGTTGCCCCATCCAAACTCTTGCTGGTCGCGTTCGAACTGTGTGGTACGATAGCCATACTGCTGGGCAAAGATGTGGAGATCGGTAGCAGCCACATAATAAGTGCCATCAGGTCCTCGCAGAATGTAAGGATCCCTCAAACCTTTCTGTTCTGCTATAGTATCACCGGCAATGACTGGATAGTTGTCGTTTACAGCGGTAAATTCATATCCATCCATGCTCACAGCCATATGCAGGCAATGGTCGCTATCCGAGAAGTAAATCATCAGATAAGCGTCGTTTTTTTGTTTTGCAATAGTGGAGAGTGTAGCTAAGACTACAACAATTAAGGAAAATATTTTTTTCATTTTATTCTTAAGTTCTTTAGATATTGTTTCTGTTCGGTCGTTATTCTATAACTCTCGCAAGCCTTCTGGATGGTCTTGTTGTGAGTCCATGGTGCAAGTCGTTTATCCTGAATATAAGGAATCGTGACATCCCATTGTTTTGCCAATGCAGTAGCAAAGAACCATGCTACCATCATTTTCACGTAATACGCCTCACTTCGAGCAGCAGCAGGTATCTCAAGATATTCAGGAAGGAAGTCCTCATCAAGATAATGACTCATCAGCATTTCAAGACCAAATCGACAGGTGTAGGTATGGGATGATTTGCTCCATTCTTTTATTTTCAACAAAAATTCCTTCTTATGCTTTGCAAATACCTTTGGCGACATGATATCACATACCGCCCAGTTGTCTATGTATGGTAGGAAACGATCTGTCTGTTCAATACAGCAGTCGTAATTCTTCTCTAATGAGATAAGAAGACCGTGAAGCATGTCTTCATCATAATATTCATGTGGCAGCTGATTTAAGAAATCTTTGCTTTCCTCCTCTTTTATATATGTCTTTGCAAATGCACGAAGTAAAGGAACCCTCACACCGATGAACCGTTCCATCGGAATGCCTGGAGTCAACTTTGCCTGAAACAAAGCATAGTCCTTATCCTGCATGGCAAAAAGCCTTTCCTGTAGTTCTGTCATAGGTTATTGTTGTGATTTCTTCCTAAAGATAATATAATTTATGTTCTCGTAGGACTTTTCGAAAGTTCCATAGTTCGTGAAATTGCCATCGTTGTCGTTCACGATGAAGGTGGCATTAGAACCTGTAAGAGATATTGCCTCAGTCACACCGATGTCCTGCAGTGCCTGGGCAAAATCATGAAACGACTCAATATTGGCAGATCTGATCACACATACTTTTCCGTTCAAGATACAGAGGGCATTGCGGATAGCCTTACCCTTGGGTTTGTTTTCCTGCATCTGCGAATCGTGAACCAATGGGTATTGACGGAAGAAATCACCTTTTGATTCGACCACTCGTTCGTAGAGTGGGGTCTCTTCTGCCATACCGAGTGTGATGGCATCATCAATTATGGCACAAAACCCCTTCTTGGCAATGCCTCTTGATAGTGGTTCGCCATCCAGTACGTATGCACTTACGATTTCGCCATTGTCGCTTCTGATATCTGCCGCTTGTGCACAGAGCATGATGCTCTTGTCCAATGTGTCGATTGCGCCGACTTTCAGTTCTGCCTTATACCCTTCAGGAGTGAAGATGATGAGGTTGATATCGTTGATGGTATCTTCTCGGATAGTGAGTGAAGCTTTGGTTTTTAGCTCCATCTCCGCAGTCTCCGTTTTATCTGAAACGGCCTGAATCGTGTCTACGATTTCCTCCACAACAATCCTCTTGTTGTTTGAATGGAAAAGGGTCAACAAACATGATAGAACAATCAGGATAAGCAGTATAAGCCCAATTGCAAACCATTTCCACTTGTTGCGTGGACGTTGTACGGGCTCGTTTTGATCACCACCATTGACATTACTTTCAACGGTAGATGTGTCAACGTTGTCCACACCAATGATGCGGATTTCGTTGTCGGATATATCGTCGTTGTATGCCATTGTTAGTTATGTTTTAGATATTTCTGATTCAATGAGTTTTTTTAATGCTATGAGAGGGTCGTGAGTGACACTTAGAGGTGTAAACCTCGTTTGAGGTGTCTTCATTTGCAATGTGTCTTTCTTCAGGTTTATCCGATAAATGTAGTTTCGGTTGATGATCAGACTCCTACCTATTCGGATAAATTGCGGTGCCTCTTCCTTCAACTGGCTTTTTATCTGTTCCTCTATCTGCCCGAGTTGGAGGCTGGCAAGCACTTCATCGCCGTCGGCCGTAAATATGTTGCAGTAGTTACGGTCGGCAGCGATATAGACGATGTCGGAAGACATAAGTCTGACGAGTTCGTGTGCATTTGAGAGTATAAGTGCATTTGCCATTGGGTGCAAAGATACATAAGTTTGGGGAAATGTCCAAATATTGTACAGACAACTTCCCCAAAAACACTATTTAAGATAGTAAGAGATGGTGGTAACTACACGGATTTTCTTGTATTGAGGCTTGTAATAGTCCTCGTCGACAGAGAACTGACCTTGTGTGGCACTCATGATGCTGCCGAGATCACAATCTGCATCTTCGGCAAATTTTTCTGCCACCTGTCGGGCATTCTTGGTTGCTTCTTCCACCATTTCCGGCTTCAGCGACGAAAGGTCGACATACTCGTATTGCACTTGATAGTCTTCGGTAGATATATTCACACCTTTCTTTCGCAGTTCGAGTTGCTTGTTGAGCAATTCCATCACAAGGGCCACATTGCCTGTCGTAACTGTGATATCCGAAGCGATTTCGTATCTTGACTTGTTTTTCTTCACACATTCGTCGTAATCATAATCCCAGTTGTCTACGATATTAGGACTTGAAACCATAATCTCCGAATCCTTTATCTTGTTGAGTTTCAAATAAGAGATGACGGCATTCTGCTTGGTCTGCATTTCAGTATAGAGCGGCTCGAGGGTCTCACCCGAAACGATGATCTTCATTGGCCAAACTACACGATTTGAAAGAACTTCACGCTCAGAAAGTCCTTTAACTGTGACACAACGGTCCTTCTCTGCAAACTTTACCATGCCATTCTTGACAAAATAACCACACAATGCAATACCAACTGCGATTGCAATTGCCCATGTTGAATTCTTCATACTTTTCTTTCGACTTGTAATAATGTTAATACTTTTGTTATGTTGACTTTTTTATGATGCTGCAAAAGTACGACACTTTACGACTATGACAAAATAAAAAAGGCAACTTTGTACGAAGTTGCCTTTTGGGTGTACGAAAACCTTATGGATATGTTTGTATGACTATTTGAGTGGGACAATTATGCCTTGTTCCGTTTCTGGGTTAATAGTCTGAAGATAAGCAATAAGAGAGTAATAATAAATACAACACCATCGACTAATATCAGTCCTGCAAATGTCAACATATAAAAGACAGGGAAGGGAAATCCTTTCTCAACCGGTTCGGAGTTGTTTATTACTATCAGGTCGAGTATAACTGCCAATATCAATATTACAATGTTGATTGCCAATGTAATTGGTGCGACCCAAAGGAGGGTCCAAGGCTTATCTTTCTTTATTAGTGCCATAATAAGTTTTTCTTGCTAATGATTTTTTCTAATGCAATTAAACTGCTTATTTTGCAGTGATTGTAGCTGCAGTGGCAGTGGTAGTAATTGTTGGTGCGATGAAGAAGACATCGGTGCCGGATGCGTTGCTGACCTTTGCTGTGCAGTCGGTTGGGGCTGTAGTACCTCGCTTTACTGTAACGCTACCTTTTCCGAGATTTGGAGCTGTGAGAAGGCTGAGACTGTTGGATACTGTTGCCTCAAACTTGAATGTGCATATTGACTCGCCCGATGTGTTGCATAGGGTATAGTAGTAAGCGCTTGTGTAGCTTGAAGGAGAAGAACCGAGGAAGTAGCCTTGTGTGCTTGAACCTACACTCTGTGTTGTGCTTGAACTGCCTCCCCAGCCACCACCACCTTGGCTGCCACCGGCACTGATGCCGATACCGCCTGTGATAACGATGTATGAGTTGTTGTCGCAATCGAGACCTTCTTCTGGAGAACCCTTCGTGGTGTATGCAAAGATATTTCCACCTGAGATGGTGATTGCACCTTTCTTACCGTAATTGGAATCGACCGCATCATTGCCATTACTATAGCAAACTGTATTGCCACCTGCAAACTCAACTATACCAGAAGAGTTGATGCAGTCATCGTAGCACTTGAAATAGTGAGTTCCGCCCTTAATGACTACGCTCTTCTTCGATTCGAGTCCTTCGGCTCCATCAGTTGAGGTTGTGATGAGTGAAGTGCCTCCATAAATCGTTGCAAGTCCCATGACCTTGATAGCCTTTGAACTTGAACTTGAAGAGCTGCTGCTTCCACCTCCACCAGGTCTTCCGCCTCCACCTGGCCAACCTCCTCCCCAACCAGTGTTGCCACCAGTTGATGTGCCTGAACCAGAATAAGATGAACCAGTAGTTGATACTTTGAGTGTAGGACCTTCACCATCCTCAGTACCTTGAGTGTAAGTACCTTCAACCTTGATGCCCTTACCACCTGTGCCCGACATGGCGATTGTGATAGTTCCCGCATTGAGCTGCATATTACCATCGGCATTAAGACCTTTAGCTGTGTGCGACTCATTGTTCTCGGTCGAACCATTTGTGCTGTTCTTGATATTGTATGTTCCACCATTGATGATGAGAGTACCGTCTACGATGCCGTCCTCATTTTCTGCACCATCGAGTTCGGTCTGAATACCATCATCACCCACCTTCTCAATATTTACGGTGAAACCATTACCTACGAAATACTGTTTGCAATGGATACCATCCTTCTTCGAAGCGAGGATATTGATAGTACCATCCGATTTCTTGAGTTTGAGATACTCCTTTGATGCAATAGCATGTGCGGTATTACCAGTCACGTTGAGAGTGCCTGGTTTATCGATTTCGAGATGTCCCTTACAGTAGAGAGCGGCTTTCTGTTCACCATTAGCACCATCAGTGATAGTGTTTGTTGTACCCTTTTTCAGATGAAGTTCCACACGTTTGCCACACTGGATGTCGATAGCAGCAGCGGCACGTTTGTTGGTGAGAGTGAGTCCGTTAAGTATGATAGTGGTTTTGTACGAACCATTATAAACGAACGAACCATCAGTAGTGGAACCAGAGAGTTCAGTTTCGAGTTCCTCCTCAGTGTTATTGTTTGTTACAACAACATCAGCACCGCTTACAGCAACGCTCACACCCTTCAGTATGTAAGGATTGATGACCGATACCTTATCGCCATTCCAAGTGATGAAGAGGCGCTTTGGGAGTTCGCCAAAAGAAGCGTCCTTAATGTCAGGATACTGATATGCGAAAACCTCGTTGATGATCATTTGTTCATCACTGAGATTGATAGAGTCTATATTCTCGATTGGAGCAGCGATAGTGTCTCCATTAGTCATTGAAAGCAACAAAGCTTTGCGC
>DCIW01000054.1 GCA_002317225.1 Prevotellaceae bacterium UBA1716
CCAACAGTGATTGCTAAATTAGAGTTGCAGATGCGTCGCGACGAGCGCGTACTCCGTTATCTCACAGTTAAGAACGAAAAGTACGCTGCAGCTTATGCTGAAAAGCGTCGTAACAAGAAGGAGGCTTAATCATGGCAGTTGCACAGTCATCAGAAATCCGTTACTTAACTCCACCATCAGTTGACGTTAAGAAGAAGAAGTATTGCCGTTTCAAGAAGAGCGGTATCAAGTACATTGACTACAAGGATCCAGAGTTCCTTAAGAAGTTCCTCAACGAGCAGGGTAAGATTCTCCCACGCCGTATCACAGGTACTTCACTCAAGTATCAGCGTCGTGTAGCACAGGCAGTGAAGCGTGCTCGTCACCTTGCACTCCTTCCATTCGTAACAGACTTGTTGAAATAATTAAAGGAGGAAAGACAGTATGAAAATCATTCTTAAGAAAGACGTTATCGGCCTTGGATACAAGGACGAGGTCCTCACAGTAAAGGACGGTTATGGTCGTAACTATCTTCTTCCTCAGGGTTATGCAGTACTTGCTACTGAAAAGGCTGTAAAGGCTCTCAACGAGGAATTGAAGCAGCGTGCTCACAAGATCGCTAAGATCAAGGCTGATGCAGAGGCTAAGGCAGCTCAGTTCGACGGTGTATCAGTATCTATCGAAGCTAAGGTTTCAGAAGGCCGTAACATCTACGGTTCAGTTGGTCCTAAGGAAATCTCTGCAGCTCTCGCTAACAAGGGTATCGAATGCGATGCTAAGCTCATCAAGATGAAGGCTGCTAAGGCTCTCGGTAACTACGAGGCAACTATCATGTTCCACCGCGAAGTTGTCGTATCTCTTCCAGTAGAAGTTATCTCTGACGCTCCAATCGCTAAGGCTGCTCCAGCTCCAGCACCAGTTGTTGAAGAGGCTCCAGCAGAAGAGGAAGCAACAGAAGAAGTAGCAGAATAATTAATTTGCTATACCAAAAATCAAAGGGGATGCACCAATTTATGATGCATCCCCTTTTTCTGTTCATGAAAAAAGACACCCTTATGTGTCGCGATGTCCGTCTGCACGGACAAGGCAAAACATAAGGGCGATATGGCCGACACATAAGGGTGTTATCGTCGACACATTAGTATGTGTTGGAATAAACTTATAAAGACCTGAGGAAGTCTACCTCAACAATGCGAAGTTCATGGTTGACCTTATCACCATCCTTTGCCTTGAAGAGGTCGAGTTCGTTTGCAACAGGAGCGGCAAGTTCCTTAATATTACCGAAAGCATTAGAGTCTGATGCAGAACCTTTGAGTCGGATAGTGATCTTCGAACATTTCGAGAGTTTTGCTCCATCCACTTTTATTGAAGTCAAATCTACAGGAAGATGGACATAACCGAGCGACACAGGAGTCTTGTCTTCCCAAACGAGAACGTCATCCGCAAATATTTCAAGAGGATACTGTCGTTTACGCCAACCGGTGAGTTTCATAACTATTTCATCCACTTGCGAAGGTTGTTCAAACTCGTAAGTTATCCATGCCGTTGCCGCACTACCATCATTCTTCCATTCTGTATCCTCCGAATCATCGATACTGTTGAAAGCATCTTTGTTGTTGCAACCAGCAACGACATTCTTAACGTGAATAGTTTCCTTGATGTCCTTATACGAAGGAGTAGAAGGAGTTTCACCACGAGTGAGCAAGCCACGAAGAGGAGTTGGATTGTTCTTGAGATTGAAAGAACAAGCAGCAACAGGTAATTCTTCTGATGATGCCTTAATATTTGCTTTTCCAGTTTTGCCCGTACTACGAACAAGCACACGAAGCACACCACATTCGAGAGGTAGGTCATAACCAGACTTCGCATTACCAACCACTTCATGCTCATTACCTATCCATTCAATTGGTCCTTGAATATCAATATGAATAGTATTGTTTGCAAGTGGGCATCTGCGGTTTGAAGCGTCAACTGCCTCAACCTCAACGATTGCCACATCAGCACCATCAGCTTGCATACCACAATCGCGAGTGACAAGTTTGATATTGAGAGACTTTGGCTCGCCTACAGTTTCAAGGCTATAACGAGAGAGTTCCTTTCCATTATCATCATAAGAAACTGCAACAATCTTGCCTTTTTCAAACTTCACATTCTCAAATGTGTGTAGGAAATGATAGTTAATCTTATCACCTTTCACCTCTTTATCATTTACAAACAAGCGTACATGAGGAGCATCCGAAACCACATAGACAGGTTTCATAGTTCCTTCAGGATAGTTCCAGTGACCGATGATGTGAGTTTGCGAAGAATCAGGAGTTATCCATCCATTCCACATCACCTGATGTGCATAGAAAGCATCCTTCTCAATTCGCATCGGGTCAACCACACCACTTGTACGGTAAATGCTCTCTCCACGATGGTGGGTATTGGTGTCAGAGAACACAATCTTCACGCCACCACTGCTAACTCTTTCACCTGTACCTGGACGCTCATTCCAATAATCATACCAACGACGAACCATCTCGACGGCAAACTCATCACCATTATGATTGTAAGCAGAAGCATCTTCGCCCCTATATAGAGGGCCATCACCCTCCTTGTGATAAGGGAAACTCCAGTTGTCCCAATACTTGCGAAGAGCCTCATCGCGACAGTATTCCATTGCCCAAACCGGTTTTTTGGCAGACTTATTGATATAAAGCATCTCGCCACCATATTCAGCACAAGTATTGACATCGAGCATCTCTCGCGAACCGATAGCACGACCTCCATAAGGATCATATTCATCACGAATCGCCATCATCTCACGCATGTGCTCTTCCGAAATTCCTTTGTTTCCACATTCATAGAAGATGATGCTCGGATTGTTTCGGTTGTAAATGATAGCATCACGCATGAGTTCGGTACGATGAACCCACTGACGACCAGTCACATCCTTTTCCGCATCGCCCGCAGGCATTGCTTGAAGAAGACCAACTCGGTCGCAAGACTCTATATCCTGTTTCCAAGGACATACATGCATCCAACGGACAAGATTGCCACCACTCTCCACCATAAGACCATTGCTATAATCTGACAACCAAGCAGGCACACTCATTCCTACACCCGGCCATTCGTTGCTGGTTCGCTGAGCATAACCATGTACCATAAG
>DCIW01000121.1 GCA_002317225.1 Prevotellaceae bacterium UBA1716
CCGTGCAGACGGACATCGATGTCCGCCCTTACGGACACGGATGTCCGTCTGCACGGACTTCATGTTTTTATTAGTACTTATTTCACGATTATTTCGACAGGACAATGGTCGCTTCCGAATACTTCGTTGTGGATTGAAGCACTTTCTACACGTTCCATAAAGCGGTTGCTCACGAGAAAATAGTCGATACGCCACCCTGCATTCTTCTGTCGAGCTTGGAAACGATAGCTCCACCATGAGTAAGCTCCTTCGAGAGTAGGGAAGAAGTGGCGGAAGGTATCTGTGAAACCGGAAGCGAGGAGGGCAGTCATCTTCTCACGCTCTTGGTCTGTGAAACCTGCATTCATGCGGTTGGTCTTTGGATTCTTGAGGTCAATTTCTTCGTGTGCTACATTGAGGTCACCACAAACGATGACAGGTTTCTGAGCATCAAGCTTGAGCATATATGCTTTGAAGTCTTCTTCCCATTTCATACGATAGTCAAGTCGCTTGAGACCATCCTGAGAGTTAGGAGTATAGCAAGTGATGAGATAGAAGTCTGGATATTCAAGTGTGATTACTCGTCCTTCATGGTCATGTTCTTCTATACCAATGCCATAAGCCACACTAAGTGGTTCGTGTTTTGTGAAGATTGCAGTACCCGAATAGCCTTTCTTTTCTGCATAATTCCAATATGACTTATATCCTGGGAATTCAATGTCAAGTTGCCCAGCTTGCATCTTTGTCTCTTGCAAGCAGAAGAAGTCTGCATCGAGTTTCTCAAAATCTTCTTTGAAGTTTTTACCTACTACAGCACGTAAGCCGTTTACATTCCAACTGATGAATTTCATGATTTTATAGTTATTTTTTGCAAAGATAATCAAAATAACTGGATATTGTGTTGTTTTACTATTATATATTTGTTAGTGAAAGAAAAAAAGGTTAACTTTGTAACCACTTATCTATATAAACCCTAACTATATGTCATGTGCTAACTTTTTTGCCGTTGACCTTGGTGCTACAAGTGGACGTACCATACTTGGAAGCATTGTCAACGGAAAACTTGAACAGCGGGAACTAACTCGTTTTCCAAACCAAATTATTCAGACGGGAGGACACTTCTTCTGGGATATCTATGCTCTTTACAATGAAATCATCCGTGGACTCAAAGTCGTTGCTGATGAGAAGATAGACATCACAAGTATTGGTATTGATACTTGGGGCGTTGACTTCGTGTGCATAGGTAAGGATGGAGGCATCCTTCGTAATCCTTATTGCTATCGCGACCCTCATACTGACAATGCGATGGAAGAGTATTTCAAACTTGTTCCAAAGGAAAAGGTGTATGAGAAGACTGGTATTCAGTTCATGCAATTTAACTCGCTCTTCCAACTCTCAACTTTGAAGGCGAACAACGACTCTGCTCTTGCTGCTGCTGATAAGATTCTCTTCGTACCAGATGCTTTGATGTATATGCTTACAGGAGAGGCTGTTTGCGAATACACTATCCTCAGTACAAGTCAGATGCTCGACCCTCGTACTAAGAAGATTGACAATGAATTGATTGATGTGATTGGTTTGAAAGAAAGCCAGTTTGGTCGTTATGTCAATCCAAGTGATACGGTTGGTGTGCTCACTCCTGAAGTGCAGAAGATGACAGGACTTGGAGCAATTCCTGTAGTTGCCGTGGCTGGTCATGATACTGGTGCTGCAGTTGCTGCTGTACCTGCTGAGAATGAGAAGTTTGCTTACTTGAGTTGTGGCACATGGTCTTTGCTCGGAATTGAGACAAAAGATGCTATTATCTCTGATAAGAGTTTTGAATATAACTTCACAAACGAAGGTGGTATCGAAGGCACAACTCGTTTCTTGAAGAATATATGTGGTATGTGGCTCCTCGAACGTTGTCGCAAAGAGTGGACTGATGCTCCTGCTGATGTCAACCAAATCAATAAGGACGCAATGGATGCTCCTGCTTTCCAAAGCTTCATTTATCCTGATGCTCCTGAGTTTGCCAACCCTTCAAGTATGGTTGAGGCAATCAAGACTTATTGCGAAAAGACAGGTCAGCATGTGCCACAAGATTATAAGGAAATGGCACGTTGTATCTTTGAGAGTCTTGCAATGCGTTATCGTCAAGTGCTTGGCTATCTTAATGATATGGCTCCATTCCCTATTGAGAAACTTCATGTCATTGGTGGTGGTTCAAAGAATATCTATCTCATGCAGATGGCTGCAAATTCAACAGGACTTACAGTTGCAACTGGTCCTATGGAAGGAACTGCAATTGGAAACATCATGCTTCAGGCTAAGGCTGCAGGTCTTGTGAAAGATATGTTCGAGATGCGTAGCATTATTGCTAACAGCATCGACATGAATATCTACGAACCTCAAGACCGTGAATCTTGGGATAAGGCATATCAGAAATATCTCGAATTAACTAACAAATAACAACTAAACTATTATGAAACCAGAACTTATTAACAAAGCTTACGAAGTAGCAAAAGAACGCTACGCAGAGATCGGTGTGGACACAGAGGCTGTCCTCAAACAACTTCAAGATTTCCATCTTTCACTCCATTGCTGGCAGGCAGATGATGTGAAGGGTTTTGAGGTGCAGGCAGGTGCTATGTCAGGAGGTATTCAATCTACAGGCGACTTCCCTGGTGCTGCTCGCAATATTGATGAACTCCGTCAGGACATCCTTAAGGCTAAGTCTCTTATCCCAGGTAACCACCGTCTTAATCTTCATGAGATTTATGGTGACTTCCAAGGCAAGGTTGTTGACCGTGACGAAGTTACAGTAGAATATTTCCAGTCATGGATTGATTGGGCAAAGGAGAATAATACTCTTCTCGACTTCAACTCTTCTTCTTTCTCTCATCCTAAGTCTGGCAGTCTTTCTCTTGCTAATCCTGATGAGGCTATTCGTGGTTTCTGGGTTGAACATACTAAGCGTTGTCGTGATATCGCTAATGCAATGGGTGAGGCTCAGGGTGACCCTTGTATCATGAATCTTTGGGTGCATGATGGTTGCAAGGATGTAAGCGTGAATCATGCTCTTTATCGTAACACATTGAAGAAGTCTCTTGACGAAATCTTCGAAAAGAAGCAGCCTATGATGAAGGACTGTATCGAAGGTAAGGTGTTTGGTATTGGTCTTGAGTCATTTACAGTTGGTTCACACGATTTCTATACTGCTTATGCTGCTAAGAATGGCCAACTTCTTACTATCGATACTGGTCACTATCATCCAACTGAGTCTCCTGCAGATAAGGTGAGTGCGGTTCTTCCATTCATCAACGAACTTATGCTTCATGTTTCACGTCCAGTACGTTGGGACTCTGACCATGTGACTATCATGGACGATCCAACTCAGGAACTTTTCTCTGAAATCGTTCGTGCTGATGCTCTTGATCGTGTACATTATGGTCTTGACTTCTTCGATGGTTCTATCGACCGTATAGGTGCTTACGTTATTGGTTCTCGTGCTGCTCAGAAGTGCATGCTTCGTGCTCTCCTCGAACCACGTGAGACTATCTCTAAACTCGAACTCGCAGGTGAAGGCTACAAGGTTCTTGCACTTGTCGAGGAACAGAAGGCTATGCCTTGGCAGGCTGTATATGATGAGTTCTGCGTTCGCAATAATGTGCCTGTTGGTCAGGAGTT
>DCIW01000017.1 GCA_002317225.1 Prevotellaceae bacterium UBA1716
TAGGTCAACCCGGAGACGGATACACAATTTATGTATGATGATGTATGTTACATGTATGTAAAAACGTATAACATACATCATCTAACACTCTTATTATTAATAGTTTATCCTCAAATGATGTATGAATGTATGTTTTTTCATAGTTTTTTAAATAATAAACTAATTTACTAATGTTTGTGCTAACTTTCGGTCTATTTTTCCTGTTTGTGTAGTAGGAATGGCATCAACAAAGAGCACTTTGCGTGGCTTGAAGTAGTTGGGGAGTTGGGAAAAGATGTGCTGAAGTTCATCTTCAGAAATGCTTATACCTTTATAAATTAAGAGTACAACGACTTCTCCAAACTTCTCATCCGCGCATTTGGTGATGCAGAAAGATTGAGTATCATGAGTGTAAGGCTGAAGAAGTGGGAGGAGACTTTCCTCAATCTGCTCAATTTGCAATTTTATCCCACCCGAACAAATCACATTGTCCTTTCGACCTATCACCCTAAACCTTTGACCATCGAGTTCACAAATATCATTAGTCTTCAAAATTCCTTCATGAACCAAAGGGGCATCAATCATGAGACAATCATCTGCATCAAGCGAGACATGCACATTGTCAAATGGTTCATACCACTCGTTTGCTTCCGTTCCGTTCAATCTGCGAAGGGCTATATGGGAGAGAGTTTCGGTCATACCGTAAGTACTCCAAATGTAGTGATTTTCACTTTCTTCTGGAGAAAAGAGTGCCTTCAATTCTGCATCAAGAGAAGGTGAGATAGCACCTCCACCGATGATGAGATGGCGAATCTTCTTGAGCAATGCCTTTTCTTCAGGCACTTGAAGCGAACAATAGACTTGTGAAGGCACCATAGCAGCAAGATGAATCAGGTAATCATCTTCGGACAAAGAAGAAACCTCCTCATTATCAACCAAATCTGCCAATGGGTGATTGCTCGGTTCTACACTAATGATATTCATTCCCCTTTGCAAAGCACGAACCACCATCATCTTTCCTGCAATATAGTCAAGAGGCATGCAGAGCAAGGCATTGTCGCCAGACTTGAGGTCGAGGAAATCGCAAGTGATGCGAGCGGAATTGAGCATCTTCTGCTTCTCCACCCACATAGGTTTAGGTCTTCCCGTACTACCACTTGTATGCACAAGGACCACCTCCTCGGGACTATGCCACTCTTCTAAAAAATCCTCGAACTTCATAATTTATCTTATATATGGAAATAACTCTGCGCATGCCCTCCCCGTTCTTTCTCGTCAAGCTCGAAAGCGCTGACGCGATGACGGGGGTCGGGGGGCCTTATTCATCCACCAAACATCTCCACAACTTATTTCTCCTAATCTCCACATCCATTTCAATATTGTCCGTAAAGAGAAGTCCCGTACCAAGTCCTTGAGGCATGACTGGAGCATCGCCCACATTATATATTCTTGCAGCAAGGAGAGCCACATTGCGAAGGCCGACATTGCTCTCAAGGGCAGAAGTCAACCACGAACCGATGCCTCGTTTCTTTGCCTCACTCACCCACTCTATCGTACCTGTCATACCTCCGTGAAGAGTCGGTTTGACTACGATAAATTGTGGACGGATAGTATCGAGAAGGAGTTGCTTTTCTTCAAGTTTGTTTACACCAATCAGTTCTTCATCAAGTGCAATAGCAGGCCAACCTTCTGTTTCTGCAAGGCGACAAAGTTCAGCCATTTCCTTCCATTGATACTGCTTGATTGGTTGTTCGATGGAGTGGATATCGTACTTAGCAAGTTGGGCAAGTTTCTCTTTTGCTTCTTCAAAGGTAAATGCTCCATTAGCATCAACTCGAAGTTCGAGATTGGACTTAGAAAAGCGAGAACGAATCTTCTCAATCAACCTGATTTCATCCTCCCAATCAATCGCTCCAATCTTCAACTTTATACAATGGAAACCTTGCAAAAGTTTTTGTTTCACTTGCT
This sequence comes from Prevotellaceae bacterium UBA1716, assembly GCA_002317225.1. GTDB lineage: Bacteria > Bacteroidota > Bacteroidia > Bacteroidales > Bacteroidaceae > Minthosoma. The sequence goes on from DCIW01000017.1 coordinate 1,948, forward strand.
TCAACATATCTTCATAATCTGACATCCAAACGAGTCCGTTGATAGGAATGCCCACTTCGCTACGAGCAAATGGAGTATCATAAAGTAAAGGATTATGTTGATAGTCGTAAATTGCTGATTCAAGTGCAAATAAGAGTGCTGGGTACGGACGAAGATATTCGGTGTAATCTTCGCTTGCAAGGGCTTCATTGATAAGTTTTGCCACATCAGAAAGATGCATATAAGCATCACGATCGCAAGACAAATCATGAAGTGGAGCACACTCCCCAAGACCTATCTTACCACTCTTCTCGTCTGTGATGGTGATAAGTATGATATCATGTTCGGTGTATTCTCCTCGTGATGTACGCGCTGGTTTGCGAAAGTGAAGAGTTCGGTTAGAGAGTGATATCTGCATAAATTGTTTTTACAATTTTCTGTTAAACAATTAAGGTACTAAAGGGAATTTGCCCCAATCTGGTTTGCGTTTCTCAAGGAAAGCACGACCACCCTCCTGTGCTTCATCGAGCATATAGTAGAGAGCTGTACAATCGCCGGCAAGTTGTTGGATACCAGCCTGTCCGTCGAGTTCTGCATTTAGTCCCATCTTAATCATGCGGAGAGCGAGTGGTGAGAGTTCCATCATGTGTTCTGCCCATGCGATACATTCATTTTCGAGTTCTGCAAGAGGCACCACCTTATTTACCATACCCATATCTTCTGCTTCTGCAGCAGTATATTGTCGGCACATGAACCAAATCTCACGTGCTTTCTTCTGACCAACGATGCGAGCAAGATAAGAAGAACCGAAACCTGCATCAAAAGAACCCACCTTTGGTCCTGTCTGTCCAAATTTCGCATTATCAGCAGCGATAGTAAGGTCGCAAACAAGATGAAGGACATGACCACCACCTATGGCCCAACCATTGACCATTGCAATGACTGGTTTTGGAAGTCGGCGGATCTGCATCTGCACATCAAGCACAGAGAGGCGCGGAGTACCATCCTCATCTATATATCCACCACGACCTTTCACATTCATATCGCCTCCCGAACAGAAGGCCTGATTGCGAAGATACTCTTCGTCTGTCTGACCGTCCTTTCGAGGACTTTCAGCACCAGTAAGAAGAACCACGCGGATATGTTGTGCTTCGCGAACTATGGTGAAGGCTTGTGAGAGTTCGTAAGTAGTAGTAGGAGTGAAGGCATTGCGATAGCGAGGACGATTGATTGTCACCTTCGCAATCCCATTATATTCTTCAAGAATTATCTCCTTGAATTCGTGCATTGATTTCCAAGTTGCCATAATATATGTTATTGTTTTGTTATTAAATTCTTATAATATCCTTTGAAGACTTGTTCGTCGATATTGATGTCGGTGAAGACTTCGAGGAGGACTGGGCGATGAGACTTGAGGGAGTGGAGGAGTTTGAGGCCTGTGCGGAGAGAAGGTTCGTCTGTAGCAGGAAGATAATGGATGTCAAACTGCTGGCAAATACCTTCGGCAGATGTGGTGTGATGAGCAGAGATGAGGGAGTCGCGAGCAGGACTTTGTTCCAGTCCTTTGAGGTTGCGGAAGATTCCTCCTTGGCAATTGTTCAAGAGAAGGATGCGAAGATTGCCACCAAGTTGTTGTTGCCAAAGTGCATTCTCATCATAAAAGAAACTAAGGTCACCTATCACACAATATGTAAATGCATCATCCATCTTAGATGCTTGTGCCAACGATGCTCCAACAGCCACACTCAGACTGCCTTCAATGCCATTAACCCCTCGATTGCAATAGCAGTAATGATTTGCATAAATCGCTCCAAGGCGAACCGACATACTATTTGCATAATAGACTAAAGAAGAAGACTTTATTCCTTTTTCAAAAAGTTTCACTGCAAGCATCTGCGAATATGCAGGTTCATACGATCTATGCTTTGCTTTTACCTCTTTAGTAAGTTGTTTCCAAAGATTGAAATATCTTGAATCAAAGATGTAATCTCGTATTCGATAACTCAATCCATCCAACACTTCATTCACCTTTCCCTCAATCACAAGACTCGTATGCTGACTCACATCATGAAGCGAACCGTCTTCGCTCACGATAATATGATATGCATCCTTCAGCGAACGAAGGAACTGTCGAAGTCGCTTACTTACAGTATGGCCTCCAAGATAAATCACGCAGTCTGGCTGATAATCTTCTGGCTGCTTTTGTATACAATAAAGGAGTTGGTCGGTATATGTATGGAAATTAGTAGAGAGTTGTTCAGAAAGAACTGGAGCTACGCTTGCTATTGTTTTTATATCCTCATCACAAACGCTCCCCCTTGCCACTTGCCCAATCACAACAAGAGGGCGCGAATACATATTCAAACATGCGAATAGCATATTTTTCTCACTCGCCCACTCTATTCTATCCACACAATGTACTTCCGGCAAATCCTCAACCGTAAAGTCAAACAGAGGTTCGCTAATCGGCACATTGATATGAACCGAAGGGCGAGCCTTCCCATTTAAGGTAAGAAATGCCTCGTTGATGAGTCGTTCGCAGTGCCATAGTTCTTCTTCATTATGCGGTTCTGGGAGATTCACACTCTTTGCCACAAACTTCCCGAGTGCATCAGGTTGAGGAAGAGTCTGTCCATCCAGTTGGTCTATCCATGCTTGTGGTCTATCCGCAGAAATCACTACTATGCCACAATGCTGATAAGTAGCTTCAGCCACAGCAGGAAGAACATTGAGCAGAGCAGAACCACTCGTCACACATACTGCTACAGGTTCATGCAATTGTTGGGTAAGACCTATGGCAATGAATCCAGCAGAGCGTTCATCAGTCACTGGATGACAAGTAATTAGTAGGCATTCGTTAAAGTTGTGCACTAATGGTGCATTACGACTGCCTGGGCATACTACCACATGCCTTACTCTATGCTTCGAGAGCAAGGCTGTGAGGATATTTACGTTTTCTTTATTTGAGTACATTGCCAATAGTTTCCATTTTACGTTCAGTTTCGAGCCATTCCGATTGGACTGTGCTTTCGGGCATTATTCCTCCTCCTGCAAAAAGAGTTACAGAGGACGGGGAGAGTTTTGCACAACGAAGTGAGACATAAAGATGAGTCTCGTTGTTGATACCGACCGGGCCGGCAAAACCGCTATAGTAGCCTCGGCTGAGCGATTCGTTCGTTTGGATAAATTTGATTGCATCATCCTTAGGAATTCCGCAAATTGCAGGTGTAGGATGGAGTTGTGTGATGAGTTTGCCGAGAGTATTCCCCGATTCGAGCAAGAACCGGAAATCGGTTCGAAGATGCACAAGATTGCCAGCACGCATTGTAACAGGACCGTCTTTTGTAACCTGGGTACAAAGAGGTGTTATGACATTTTCAATATAGCGTTCGACCACGTTCTGCTCTGCCTTATTCTTACCACTCCATTCGGGATAGCCCTCTGCGTATGGCATTGTGCCAGCAAGAGCTATTGTATGGAGATTCTGCCCTGCTCCATCAACAAGAATTTCGGGTGATGCAACTATCCACGTGCCGGTCAGCGGAGTGGAGAAAAGCATTATCATCAGTCGCGGATAAAGGAGATAAGTACGCTCAAAGATGGCTTTATAGTTTTCAGGAGAAATTGCGGTTTCAATATTCTTGCTACGGGCAAGGACAAGTTTTTTGAATCTGCCTTGTGTTACTGCAGTATGGAAGAGTTTGAAAATCTGCGAATATTCAGCATTTTCAGTTATGGCACCTACTTTATTATGATATGCAGCTGCGTCGGCAGTCTTGCATCGCTCATAGGAAATGCGTTCGGGACGAATGAGCACGATGGGATGGTCGGCATCGGAAATGAATGGTGCCACGAGAAAACCAGCACTTTCACCGACACGTTCGACCGAGTCGAGTATCAGCGGAGCAGATTCAGATTCGATGCAAGTGAACTGGTCTGCATATGGTAGGCGGTAGTATGCGAAGCACTTCATTTTTTATGGTTCCAACTTTGTTGAATATTTCAAAAACTCTTTTATCAATGCAAAAATACAGATAATTATTGGAAAATCAATTGTATTTGGCAGAAAAATGCTATCTTTGCACCGAAGAAATCTAAAATCACTTATTATAATGACAACAATTAAGAACTGGAAGAAAATTGTCTTGGGATGCATGATTGGCTTAGGCTTCAGTACAAATGCTTGTGCACAGTCGCAGCTTTATCCTCAGCATTTCAACCTCGACGAGGTGACTCTGCTCGACGGACAGCAGAAGGAAATGATGCTTATCAATGCAAAACTCCTCCTCGATTATGATGCTGACCGACTGATGACTCCGTTTATCCGTCAGGCCGGTTTAAGCAGCAAATCAGGCAGCAAATATTATGGTTGGGTAAGCAAACATCCGTCATTCTCGAACTGGGGACTTGACAGTTGGAGTCTTGAAGGACATGTGGGCGGTCATTATGTCACAGCACTTGCTCTCGCCTATGCAGCCACAAAGAGCGATGCAAGTCTTGCCGACCTCTCAGCAAAGTTGAAGGCAAAGATGGACTATTGTGTAGATATCATGAAAGATTGCCAAGACGCATACGACGGCAACACAAAAGGTCTTGAAGGATTTATAGGTGGTCAGCCAATCAACCAGATTTGGACTGGACTTTATGCAAATGACCTGACAGAATTCCGCAAGTATGGCGGTTGGGTTCCTTTCTATTGCCAACATAAGGTGCTTGCCGGACTCCGCGATGCCTATATTTATGCAGGCAATGAGACTGCAAAGGAATGTTTCCGCAAACTTGCCGACTGGTCAATCAATGTTGTCAGCAAACTTTCCACTTCGGACATGCAAGGCATCCTCGGTTGGGAGCATGGTGGCATGAACGAAACGATCCTCGATGCATACAAACTTTTCGGCGACAAGAAATATCTGACCGGTGCGAAGAAATACAGCCATCAGCAGATGATTGACGGCATGAAGACTTATTCGGCAACTTTCCTCGATGGAAAACACGCAAATACACAGGTTCCAAAGTACATTGGTTTTGAGCGTATCTGGCAGGAAGACAACACGATGAAGGACTATCGCAAGTCTGTCCTCAACTTCTGGGACGACGTAGCATACAAGCGTACAGTATGCATCGGTGGTAATTCGATTAGCGAGCATTTTCAGAATCATAACAATGGTGCCCTCTACATCACAAACCTCGAAGGACCAGAGTCTTGTAACTCGAACAATATGCTGAAACTTTCCGAAGATCTCTTCGATGACACTCATGACGTGAAGTATGCTGACTTCTACGAATCAACAATGTACAACCACATCATGTCAACCCAGGATCCTCAGACCGGTGGTTATGTCTATTTCACCTCGCTCCGTCCACAAAGCTACCGCATCTATTCGAAGGTGAACCAAGGCATGTGGTGCTGTGTCGGAACAGGTATGGAAAACCACAGCAAGTATGCTCATTTCGCTTATACACATTCGGTTGATAATGATACCCTTTACGTCAATCTCTTTATAAACTCCGAGTTGAACAGTAAGAAGTTCGGCCTCAAGCAGGAGACAAACTATCCGTTTGAGCAGTTTACTGACTTCACTGTGACAAAGGGTTCTTTTGTGCTTGCTGTACGCAGACCATCATGGACTATCGGCGGAGGAAAGTACGAGTATATCAATGTCAGCAACGGAGATAAGGTACATATAGAACTTCCTATGTCTCTCCGTATGGAAGAGTGTCCAGACTACAAGGATTATGTGGCATTCAAGTATGGTCCGATTCTTCTTGCAGCCCGTACTGATACAGAATCAAAACTTCAGAACGAATATGGCGGCGAAGGACGTATGGATCATTCTCCAGGAGCAATGGCATCAATCCGTCCGCTCTCTTCATCGCCACTACTTATCGGCGAACGTGCTTCGGTGCTTGAGAATTTGAGCGTGAAGGATGTGAACAAGCTCGAGTTCAACCTTGAGACATACAATAAGGGAACCATCACACTTGAGCCTTTCAACAGCATTCACCATTCACGCTACTCTTGCTATTTCTTCCAAGGAACTCCTGAGGACTACGCTAACAGTGCGATGGGCAAGGCTGATGCTGAAGAGCAGGCAATGATTGCTCGCACTCTCGATTATGTTGCCACAGGTGAGCAACAAAGCGAGGCGGGACACGATGCAAAGTATTCGGTAAGTTCTTCAAGTGGCACTTATCGCGGTGAGACTTACCGTGATGGTCAGACTGGCAATTATGTTCAGTATGTGCTTGAAAATAAAGAAGGTGTAACTAAGAATATTGCCCTAATGATTCGTCTTATCACAGCAGACAAGGGGCGTGGAATGTCAGTTTATGTTGATGGAGAAAAGATTGCAGATGTAACAGTCGCTTCATCTTACAAGACTGCAGACGAAAACGGTTTCTACAACATTGAGATTCCGATTCCGGAGAAATTGCTTCTTGACAATAAGGGCAATGCAAAGAGCAAAATCACTTTCAAAGCTGTGGCCGACAAAAACACATTACTTCCGGGACTCTACTATCTCCGACTGCTGAAAGACTACAAGGATAACTCCTATGTATGGAACTGCACAGATTGGAAGACTGGTGATTCGGGACGAGTTTCGCAGGATAAATTCACTTACGACACAGAAAACAATTCGATAACAATCAAGGCAGGGACAGGCGCTAATAACGTCTGTCTCTCATTAGATTATGAGAACAAAGATTATGTTGTTCCCGCCGACAAGAAATATCTTGTAGTCAGAGGTCGCAATATCAACACCACAAGCAGCAGCAGTTATCTATGGTGGCTGAATGGTGTAAACAAGGGATCGAGCGTTGCTCCAAAGGAAAGCAAGACAATCAAGATTACTGGTGCTGACGGCAAGTCGTACATGGACAGAGTGATTGCATGGGATATGAGTACAAGTGGTCTTGCAGACAATAATGTCGGCGATCCTTTCAGCATTTGTGAAGGCATGACTATCTTCGGACTTACAAGTTCGACAGGAACTGCAATCATCGAGTATGTCGGGTTTGAAAGCGATTTATCTGCTTATTACGAAACTGTAAATATCACTCGCCCCACCCTTTCGCCAACCACAGATATCATGTACAATCTCAAAGGGCAAAAAATCTCCAAAGCCGAGAAGAATGAGATATACATAAAGAATGGCAAGAAATATATCAACCACTAATCACCTTTCCTCCCAATTCTTTCTTCGCGTTGCTTCGAAAGCGCTACGCGATAACCCAATTCCTAACTCCTAATTCCTAACTCCTAACTAACATGAACCGCATCCTAACTTTTATCCTATCTCTATTATTCATTTCCTCAACCTATGCCCAGATAGTCTATGCTGACTATTCCGACCCTGATGTGTGCGAAGGTACAAACGGAGATTATTGGTTGACAGCCAGCAGTTTCCAATGCACTCCGGGACTTCCCATACTCCATTCAACCGACCTTGTTCATTGGAAAGTGGTGAATTATGCACTCGAAAAACTTGTTCCAATTGAGCATTACAACACAGTTCAGCACGGCAATGGAATCTGGGCACCAAGCATCAGACTTCACAACGACACCTATTATATATATTGGGGCGACCCCGATTTTGGAGTTTTCATGGTTAAAACAAAAGATCCGATGGGCAAATGGGATGAGCCAGTGCTTGTGATAGAAGGTAAGGGAATCATTGACACCACTCCACTCTGGGATGAGGATGGAAGATGCTACCTTGTGAATGGATGGGCAAACAGTCGTTGCGGATTTAACAGCATACTGACTGTCCGCGAACTTTCTTCTGACGGCACAAAGGCAATCAGCCAGCCTGTCATGGTCTATGACGGATATGTCAATGGCGACCACACTATCGAAGGACCTAAGTTCTACAAGAAAGACGGATATTATTATATCCTTGCTCCTGCGGGAAGTGTGACTACTGGTTGGACCGTGGCACTTCGTTCAAAGAATGTTTATGGCCCTTACGAGAACAAGATTGTATTCAACAAGGATGGCATTCATCAAGGTGGTTGGGTGAAGGATAAATTTGTCTGCTTCCAGGAAGTCGGTGCATACGGACGTATTCTCCATCTTCTTGATGTGAAGATGAAAGATGGTTGGCCAATGATGTCAATCAACAAGAATGACGGCATCAAAGGCACTACCGGCGAAGGCTATCAGTGGCATTCGAACTATCAAGAGCATTACGGATTCAAGACCACGAACGGCACTCGTGTCTATGGATACAATGTGAGCAAGGAATTTAAGAATATGTGGGAAGTGCCAAATCTCTATCTAAAGAAATTTGATGGTGAGACATTCTCCGACACTCTCCAACTTACAGTAACTGCAAAGGTTGATGGCGACAAGTCGGGAGTAGTGGTTATGGGACGTGATTATTGCAGTTTGTCAGTTGACTTTGATGGCAAAGAATTCACTTTGAGACAAGCTGTTTGCAAGGATGCAGAGAAGGGTAAGGCAGAAGTTGTAAAAGACATTTGCCAACTCAAGTCACGCCCTTATGGTGAAGGCGGAAAGAAGAATTATGAGACTTCCCTCTCCATCATCGTCAAGTGCGAAAAAGGTGCACTCTGCCGATTCTCCTATAGCACTGACGGCAAAAAATATACACCAATCGCAGATACCTTCCAAGCTCGTGAAGGCAAATGGATTGGTGCAAAATATGGAATCTTCAGTATTGCCCCTAATGGCAAGACCAAAGGTTGGATCGACATGAAAGAATAATATGCCTAAGAAAAGAACGTAAGTAGCAGTATAAATTCACAGAGAAATGATCTACCTCTGCTTACATTCTGCTGGCAATGATTTATAAATAGATTCGAAGTCCTCGATAGACTGCACAATGCTGTCAGTATCGTCCACTATCGAAAGCAGCAAGTTCTTGTAATGCCCATTTTGCATCATATGCTTCATAAATGGGAATACAGGAACTTCTTCTGTCCAATAATCCTTGCCAACAAACACCATCGGACTTGCATAACCCAACGAGAGATAATGGTCTTGGACTGCCTCTTGGAAAATCTCCTGAACAGTTCCCGCACTTCCTGGCATATAAATAAGACCACCAAAAGAAACTGTAAGTATCTGGTCCTCACGGATACTGTTATCGAAGAACTTAGCCACATGAGTGGCAAAAGCACATGGTGGCTCATGTCCGTAAAACCAAGTAGGAATGGCAAGCGACTTATATTTTGATTCGAGCGGATATTTCTTCAACACTTCGAAAGCACTTGCAAGCCAACCTTTATCCTTGAATGTCGGAGCCTTGCTGATAGTGCACAATGCATCAGCCACTTCATCGTCCGAACGACCAGCCATCCAAGCACCGAGATGAGTTGCCTCCATAGCACCCGGACCACCACCGCTAATCATAAGATATCCCCTTTCGGTGAGTATTTTGCTTATTTCTACAGTCTGACGATATGCTGCATCAGTACGTTTCATTGCATGGCCACCCATAATTCCGACTACCATACTCTCTTCATATCCGGCAAGAAAATCCTTCAGGCACTTAAGTATAGAACAGTCATGCATAGAACGAGCCTGCATCTCCATTGTGTGATGTGTAATCTTTCCAAGTTTGCAAACGTGATTATACACTACAGTATCATAACATCTTTCGAACGACTCAGAATCTTGTGCATCAAACGCATCAAACAAGTCGGAAGTGTTATAAAGTCGGGTACAAGACACCTTGAACGGAACGTTCTCAAGATATTTGTAGAATTCGCTAATAGCGTTTAGGGTAATGTTTCTTGTATCAAACATATATTATCGTTTATAGGTTAGTTTTAAGGATTGTGTCCTTTTAATTTTAGTAATCAGACTCGCAAAGATACAAAAAATATTTAATCACTAAGACAAATTCCAAAGATTTTTATCTCATTTCAAATATTATCTGTATCTTTGACAAAAATTCGGTTCATTTTGATTAAAACTAATTTGCCGGCAAGTCTCATTGCAGACTCTGTCAACCAACAACTCAAACAGCACTCATCACTTGTAGTTACTGCACCTCCGGGTGCGGGCAAGTCGACTTTGCTTCCACTTACCATCCTCGAAGGAGTCAGCGATGGTGGCAAAATCCTCATGCTCGAACCTCGCCGTCTTGCAGCACGCCAGATAGCGGAACGAATGGCTGAACTGCTCGGCGAGAAAGTTGGAAAGACTGTTGGTTATCGAATTCGTTTTGAGAATAATGTGTCGAAAGACACACGCATCGAAGTGCTTACCGAAGGTATTTTGACACGCAAACTCATTGCCGACCCAACTCTCGAAGGCGTGTCGGTAGTTATCTTTGATGAGTTTCACGAACGAAGCATCACATCTGATGTAGCACTCGCTCTTACTCGCGAAGCACAAGATATCATTCGTCCCGACCTTAAGATTGTGATTATGTCGGCAACTATCGATGCTTCAACCATTTGCGAAACTCTCAAAGCACCATTGATTGAAAGCGAGGGAAGAATGTTTCCTGTCGAAATCATCCATACCGATTCGGACATCAACGAGAAGAGTCGTGTGGATGAAATAGCAAGCGAAGTAGTGCGTACAATTATTTCTGCCCACGATGATCACAAAGGTGACATACTTGCATTCCTTCCCGGTCAGGCAGAAATCATGAAATGTGAGGAAATGCTGCAGAATGCGTTGGGTAATACCCATATCTGCCCTCTTTATGGACTTCTCTCTTCACAGCAACAACGACTTGCAATTTCACCGAGCAAAGAAGGCGAGCGAAAAGTGGTGCTTGCAACTCCTATTGCGGAAACATCTCTTACCATACAAGGAGTTAAGATAGTAATCGATTCAGGACTTTGCCGCAAACTCGTCTTCTCACCACAAAATGCTTTGAGCCACCTCACCACTGCACGCATAAGTATGGATATGGCAAAACAGAGAACCGGTCGTGCTGGCCGAGTTTCGGAAGGCATCTGCTACCGACTCTGGAGTCTTGCGACCGAACACAGGATGGACGATTGCCGTGTACCTGAAATTCTTGAGGCAGACCTTTCGCCTATGTGCCTCGACATCTCTGCATGGGGTGAATCAGACTTGATGAATCTTCCTTGGATGACGACTCCAACAGTCGGTAATATCGCAAAAGCAAAGGATTTGCTCTTGATACTCAAGGCGATAGACGACAAAGGTCATATCACCGAACATGGTAAGACCCTGTCCAAATTGCCTTGTCATCCTCGTATTGCACAGATGCTTATCTCTGCTAAAACGCCATTGCTCAAGGCACTTGCATGCGACATAGCGGCATTGCTTGAGAGCAAAGACCCGTTCAACGAAGAAAACAATGCTGACATAAACACTCGTCTCATAAAACTTCGCAAACTGAGAGCAATTGGCAATCTCGGTTCATTTGCCCAAATCAATCGAATTGCCCAACAATATTTGCACCTTATTAATATAAAGGAAGACAATTCGAGCATCAATCCCTACGACACCGGTATGCTTATCGCTTCTGCCTATCCTGAACGAATCGCAAAAGCCCATGAAAACGGACTTGGCACGTTCAAGCTTGCAAGCGGTGATAACACTTCCGTCGAACAGAGTGACCTGCTTTCTTCTTACGATTGGCTTGCAGTCGCATCTCTCGGCAGTAGGATTTTCCTTGCTTCCCCACTCCATCTAAAGGATATCGAGCCAATGATTCAGACTAAAGATGTGCTATCATGGGATAACAAAAAAGGCTGTATCGTTGCACAACAGGAAAGCAGAATTGGACGTTTGACAATTGCCACACGTCCAATCCAAAATATTAAGCAAGAGGATGTTATACACACCCTTTGCGAAGCCGCACCAAAATATGGGCTAAGTATGTTCACCTTCGATGATAAGGTCCAGAATCTCCAACGCCGCATCGAGGCTGTTCGCTCATGGCATCCAGAAATGAAAATACCAGACCTCAGCACTGAAGCGGTTCTCGCTCGTGCTGAGGACTGGCTGATTACTACTGATATCAGAAAAGTGAATATGTGTGATGCAATATGGTCGCTACTCTCCTACGATCAACAACAAACCATCGACCGCCTTGCTCCGACACATATCACTGTTACTACAGGAAGCAAAATCAAGGTTGAATACCGTCATGGGGCTGAAATGCCAATTCTGCGTGTTCGACTGCAAGAGTGTTTCGGGATGAAGGACACACCTCGCATCGATGATGGCCGTCAGACTGTGCTGCTCGAATTGCTTTCACCCGGATTCAAACCAGTCCAACTTACTCAGGACTTGCACAGTTTTTGGGAATCAACTTATTTTGAAGTTCGCAAAGAACTACGTCGCCGTTATCCAAAACACTCTTGGCCCGACAACCCACTCGAAGCACTCCCTACCCGAGGCACAAAAAAAGCACCCAAATAGGTGCTTATATAAATGAGTGAAAAGGAATCCAAATTACTTGTGCATTCTCTTGTGGCGGAATGGGAAAGGCTTTGCTTTAACTGAAGACTCAGCAGTTGCAACCACATCGCTACCCATCTGATACTGAACTTCTCCAGGAGCAGTAACTACAACTGTTACATGCGAATCTGAATGCTCGAGCGATTCGAGATCGTTGGTGTTGATGCGGAGGATACCATCCTTGATTGTATATTGAACAGCACTTGTCAACTGCTTGTTACGCGACATTACCTGTACCGATGTAAATGGAGCTTTTGTAATGACAAGATGAACTGGTGCGTTTACTTTCACGAGAGAAATATCACTTGATTCGTTACTGTTGTTTGCACTTGCACTTAATGCGATAACTGCGGCTAATGCCATTGAAATAATCTTTTTCATAATTTTTTCGTTTTGAGTTTTAGTTTATTATTTTTGTTTGACGCTGCAAAGTTATGACCTTTTCTCAAAACATAAAAGAGGAAAAATCCCACACTTAAAGGGAAAATATATATTAAATTTAGGGATTTCCTCTTTTAAACCTTTTGCAAAAAGGGCTGACAGCGTTTTGGAATTACTGCCAGCCCCATAGTTTATCTACTAAGTAGGTGTTCAAAATTATATTTATGTTTGATTCGATCTATTACTTTCGCATACCTTTAAACAACTCTTCCCAGAAGTCCATCTGCTTCTGATTTGGAGCTGTTGTGAGATGGAAACCATTGTGCATATTCATTACTGTAGCCTCACCTTGCTTATATGTAGTCCAGTAAGGGAGCCCTTGAGCATTTGGATCACCAGTCTTAATGAAATTGATCCAATACTGAGGCATGATTTGTGCCATGTGAGTCTCTGCCTCAGTCATTGTACCCCAATGCCAATCGTAGATGAAAGGCATCTCGGCAACGTGGGTTGCACCACGCGAATTCTTGATAAGACTGTTCTGCGAAGCCTGGTCGAAATAGTACATATATACATTGCTCTTGCCCGTCTTCGACTGAAGGTTTGCCCATGCCCAAGTGCCCCAACCAAAGGCTGTATCACGGAATATGTCCTGCACAGCATAGAGAGCCTCCTGGTCATTGGTTGCAGGATAAGCCTGCTTTGCCTTCTCTGCATAAGGACCGAAACTGTTCATCATACCGTTATAACCATCCATCGTCATTTGATAGACAAAGAGACTGCCCTCATCTGAGTTATAACCAGCAATTACATTAACATCATTGTAATTGCCTTCCTCATAAAGCTTATAGATATCGCCTGTGATTGCCTTGCCATCCACAACAGGCCAGAACTGAATTCCATTGCCCGCCTTGATGAGTTCATCACCACTAATCTTACGCATCTGCTTCAGGTTCTTGGCGTTGAGTTTCTTCTGATAATCAAGACCTTTCTTCTCTGCAACCTTATATGGTGATGTAGTGGCACCAATACCGACTGAGAGACCTTCGCCTGATGAAACCGGACAGAAACTGCCTCCGCTCTCACTGATTGCACCACGGAAGAGGCCCTTACAGAGGGGCGAAGCACACAGAATGCTTACAGAGATTCCACCTGCCGACTCGCCGCAGATAGTCACCTTCTCAGGGTCGCCACCAAAGGCTGCGATATTATTATGAATCCAGTTGAGAGCACATATTTGGTCGTAAATGCCATAATTGCCCGAAATATGGTCGCCCGACTCCTTGCTTGCTTCAGGATGTGCCATGAAACCGAGAGGGCCGAGGCGATATTCGATGCTGACATATACGATTCCTTCGCGAACAAAACTCTCCTGAGTTCCGCTATACGAACCTGTTGCAAACCCTCCACCATGGATATTCACAAAGACAGGGAGTTTCTCATTCTTGCTCTTTGCAGGAGTTTCGACACTGAGGTACAGACAGTCCTCGCTCAATGGGATATCATTACCATTCTGGTTTGGATCTACAGTCTGATAAGGACGTCCGCCCCACTTTTTTGCCTTATACACACCCTTCCAAGGAGCTTTCGGAACAGGTGCTTTCCAACGGAGATTGCCCACTGGTGCTTCAGCATAAGGGATAGCCTTATAGAGTGCAAAACCTTCGAAGAGCTCACCCTCAATTTCACCTTGTGCTACTGTAGTTCGCAGAATCTGTGCATCGGATGGAAGAGCCATTGCCATGCCCATCATCATAGTTGCAATTAGTTTTTTCATGATAAATTTGGATTAGATGATTGTTTCGTGTCACAAAGATATATCATTATTTGATTATAAGCAAGAGTGAACACCCTTTTCTTCTCGAAAGAAAGATATAAATTGGATTTAACTATCGATTAGCACTTTTCTATACCTTATATATTACAATAGAAAAACAATTTCGTGCATATTATTAAAACTTTCCCACCTATTATGAAAATAAAAGTATCTTTATTTGTTCAGTTTGAAAAATAGTGGTACTTTTGTGCATTATTTCTAAAACATACGAAAACTTAATACTTAATACCTAAAAACAAAAATGAAAAAGTTGCTAATCACATTGATGTGCCTCTGTGCAACACTTGCTTCCTTTGCCCAGAATCCAAAGAGTTTTGATATCGATATGTGGCCCAACGGACTTCCAAACAGCAATGGAATCGACAAGACTCAACCTTACGACAATGAAAAACGCAACTTCAAACCAAGTATACGCGTATATCTTCCTGAAGACTCCGTGAAGAACGGAATGGCAATCCTTGTGTGTCCGGGTGGCGGCTACCGAGTGCTCTCTCTGGGACAAGAAGGATACGACTGGGCCGAACACTTCACAAAACAAGGTATCGCAACTATCGTGCTTAGTTACCGTATGCCTATGGGAGTGACCGAAGTACCTATCAGCGATGCGACTGAAGCCATGCGACTCATACGTGAGAATGCTTCCAAGTGGGGAATCAATCCTCAGAAGGTTGGCATAATGGGGTCTTCGGCAGGCGGACATCTCGCTTCAACCATCGCAACCCATAACGACGAGGCTACTCGTCCTAACTTCCAGATACTTTTCTATCCTGTCATCTCTATGGACAAGGCCGTTACACATCTCGACTCTCACAACTGCCTTATCGGCGAAAATGCATCTAAGCAGCTTGAGGACAAATACAGCAATGCCCTTCAAGTGTCGAGCACCACTCCACCAGCCATCATCCTCCTTTCCGATGATGATTTCCTCGTTCCTCCACGCAATTCTGCCGAATACTATCTTGCCCTTAAGAATGCTAAGGTCAAGGCCTCAATGCACGTCTACCCAAGCGGTGGCCACGGTTGGGGCTGCGGTAAGTGGTTCAAGTATCACAAGGAGATGATGCAAGACCTGCAGATTTGGCTGGACACATTGAAATAGGAATAGATAATTTGATATCTTTCAAGCAATTAAACCATATTAACAATAAATTCCAATTGGAACAAAACACTCAATCAAAATGAAAAAACTATCAGTCGGCGATGTCTTCGAAGAGGCATGGCAATTTACCAAGCAGTATGGATTTATGATGTCACTCCTTGTTGTCGCAACATGTATTATCAGTTATGCAATTTCACTGGCCCTTCCAGGTCCTAGTATGCAGGAAATGATGGAAGCACAAAAAGCGGCCGACAATCAAGCTATCATAAAAATGTACTATCAGATGATGCCGGGATCAATGCTCACCACCCTTATCTCTTTCGTCTTTAGTGCAGGTATCTTCAGCACAGTCATGGGACTCGTGAAAAAGCAGAAAGACTCAGTCGATTTCTCTGGTTTCCAGATGCCAGTCATACTGTATGTAAAGATCGTTTGTTCATTGATCGTAGCATCTTTCATCATCGGTATCGGTCTTATTTGCTGCATACTACCTGGTATTTTCCTCGCTGTGCGACTTATGTTCGTGCCGCTTACATACATCGACGATCCCGAACTCCCATTCTTCGATGGATTCAAGAAGAGTTGGGCAATCACATCAGGACAGTTCCTCACACTCCTCGGAATCTGTATCGTATCATTCATGGCACTTATTATTGGTTTTATATGCTGCTGTGTAGGTATCTTCCCAGCAGAAGTACTTGTTTACTTTGCAGTTGTAATTGCCTACCTCACAGTTGCCGAAGGCACCCCTACACCATCCAAGTTCGAAGGTGAATACCAAAAGTAACCTCACTACCATCATATTCGTTGCGGTCGTAGCTCTTATAGCGGTCGTAGCACTTGCAATTGGCAACCCGCACAGCCTATCGTGGCCCATCAAATGCCCGCTCCATTGGTTCACCGGTTACCAATGTCCGCTCTGCGGAGTCCAAAGAGCATGCCACGAGTTGCTGCATGGCAATATCAAAGAGGCATGGACACTCAATCCTTCCCTCTTCTTCCTGATGCCATACCTACTTGTCATCATCATCGGGCAAGTCCTACCATCGCTCAGGAATAAGAACAGAGTAGTATCCTTCTGCTATTCCGACCGTTCCATCGCCGTTGTCCTCATCGCAATGATAATTTGGGGCATAGTGCGAAACGTGTGAGACATAGTTTATTCTGAATATAATACTTACATATATACTAATTGTGGACAGTTTTAACGATTCCCAATTCCCTATAAAAATAAAACGTTAGAACACTCTTAAAGATTGTGAAATCTGAGTCCAAATACTGGTCCTTCTACGCCGTGAGGCATGGGAGGACTATCTTTTTATCTCTTTTTACAGCACTCAATCTCAAAAAACAGAATCCGATGACATTGTGTCTCCCCAAAAATGTTTATCTTTGCAAAAAGAAAAGAGAATCCATAATCATAAATATATCCAATGCATTTTCCAAATCTCACATCGCCTATACAGATAGGTCGCGTAACATTCCGTAATCGTATATTTTCAGCACCAATGGGTGCTACTGATATCACAGCCGACTGCTGCCCAGGTCCCCGAACTCAAGGTTTCTACGAACTTCGTGCCAAAGGCGGAGCAGCGTCAGTCACAGTGTCCGAACTCGTAGTGCATCCCGATACTGATGGCAGCCACATGCTCCATCTCAATCTCGAGACTGTGGGTTGTCTTGCAGCTCACACCTTCGTGGCAGATGCCATACGTCGCCACGGGGCGGTTCCGAGCATCGAACTCTCCCACTCAGGTCAGTATGCCGGTACATATATGTCCGACAAAAACAAGAAAGAGAGTCTCTGCCAATGGGGACCGAGTGATGGTACACGTCCTGATGGGCGTCCGGTTCGTGCTCTTTCCAAAGAGCAGATAGCTGATATCGTGAAGGCTTATGGCGAAAATGCCGCACTCTGCAAACGTGCTGGATACGAAATGATTATGGTACATGCAGGACATGGTTGGCTCTTGCAGCAGTTCCTCTCCCCATGGCAGAATCACCGCACCGACGAATATGGCGGTTCGCTCGAAAACCGCACCCGCTTTGCCAGGGAAGTGCTCCAGTCTGTACGCAATGCCGTAGGCCCTGGTTTCCCAATCGAGGTTCGCATCTCGGGCAGTGAACTCTTCGATGGTGGTTATGGCATTGAAGATGGTATCAAGATAGCACAGGCATTCGAACCGCTTGTCGACCTCATCCATGTGTCGGCAGGTTCGTACCAATTTGGTTTCTTCAACACCACCCCACCGATGTTCGACCCACATGGCATCAATGTGTGGCTTGCTGCCGAAATCAAGAAGCATGTCAAGAAACCTGTTGCCACTATCGGTGCTCTCTCCGATCCCGAACAGATGGAACAGATTATTGCCGAGGGTAAGGCCGATGTGGTGTATATGGGACGTCAGTTGCTTGCCGACCCATTCCATCCGCAGAAGGTGATGGCTGGTCAGGAAGATTGTATCGTGAAGTGCTTGCGTTGCTATACATGTATGGCAGAGCGTCCTGTCACCTTCACCCGCCGTTGTGCCGTCAACCCATTGATTGGACGTGAGATAGAGGGAATGGAAGTGATGCCTGCCCTTCGTTCCAAGAAGGTACTTGTAGCGGGAGCGGGAGTTGCGGGACTCAAGGCAGCCATCACTGCCGCTCAGCGTGGTCATCGTGTTATTCTCTGCGAGAAAACTGACAAGGTAGGTGGTATTCTCAAGTCGGAACAGGCAATACCGTTCAAGCATGAGATGTACGAACTCGGACTTGTTCTCGAACGTCAGGCCCTGGACGAGGGAGTAGAAATACGACTCAACACTCCTGTCACTCCTGAATACGTTAAGAGCGAGTGTGCCGATGCCCTTATACTTGCAGTGGGTTCTACCCCATTCGTTCCTCCTATTCCAGGCATTGAGAGCGATAACGTAGTCATTGTCAACGATTATTATCTCCAGAAGGAGAAGGTGGCTGATACGGTTGTGGTACTTGGTGGCGGACTTGCCGGATGTGAGTGTGCGGTACATCTCGGAATGGAAGGCAAGACAGTACACCTCGTCGAGATGCGAGACACCCTTGCGCCCGACTGCAACATTCGCCATCGCCCTATCCTTATGAAGAAAGTGGCCGAATTCACAACTGCACACACCGGTCTTGCGGGACAACGTATCACTCCCGAAGGAGTCATCTGTATGGATGCAGAAGGCAACGAGGTTCTTATCCCTGGCAAGACCATCATCTGTGCCGTTGGTCAGAAATCCAACCGTGCCGATGTGGATGCCCTCCGCCTTTCTGCCCCATTCGTTCGCGAGATAGGCGACTGCATCCGTCCTGCCAACATCACCAAGGCCATCTACGAAGGATACCACGCAGCCCTGGATATTTAATCCTTAATTATAAAATACAAGAGTTATGAAATTCATAGGAAACATATTATGGTGGATTTTTGGCGGTTTGGAAGCCGCCATCGGTTATTTCACAGGTAGTTTGGCATTGGTACTGACCATCATCGGCATACCGGTTGCGTTGCAGACATTCAAGATCGGTTTGCTCTGTCTGTGGCCATTCGGGGCAAAAGTAAGAAATACAAAGTCGCCAGTCGGTTGCATTCGTATTCCGCTGAATATCCTCTGGATTATTTTTGGAGGTTTTTGGGCATGCCTCTGCCATGTACTGTTCGGCATACTGCTTTTCATCACAGTCATCGGCATACCATTTGCTAACCAGCACTTTAAGATGGCAAGATTGTCGCTCACCCCCTTTGGAAAAGAAGTCGAATTACATTTATAATAAAACTCAAAAGAGCAACAAATGACCAAAGAACATACTGACCTTTAGGTCAGCTCTAGTATTTGGGAAAACAGTATTAATTCATTCATCTTTTTCCAGGGTAGTACACTCCCTGACTTGATCTTCTTTGTTCACCTTTGTGCTTACCATCTTCTGCTTCGGTCTTCGTTCCTTGACCTTGCACAAGCTGAGCACTGCACCCCAAACCTTCAGAATCAATACTTAATCGATTCCGAATGTTTGTCCTAAGCTGGGGGATAAGAGGGGTGCTTCTTATCTAATACTTTTGCCCATAACTTTTAAATGATTCGTTCAATTCATTTAAGTGTTTAGGCCAAATCATTTAATAGTTTTAATTGATTGATAATCAAGTAGTTGACAAAATGTCATGGTGTTGATTATCAGGCAGTTAGGTGTTGGGGGGGGGGATTCCTGGTGGGTGTTAAGTGGGTGCAGTTTGACTGATCTGGTAGACACAGTGTTACAATGTTACAATGTTACACGGGCATTTTTTAGGGTTACGACTTCGCGGCTATATTTAAAAATCTATCTAGTTAATGGCTATTAAGTAATAATATTTTTATAATATATATATAATATTATATAAATATTAATAAGGTGTAAGCAGGGGGGAAGGTACAAATCCACTGTAGCACTGTAGCGCTGTAGCAAATCCGTCGTAACGGACATCCTCACATACTACTAATAACAGCTCTCACAAACTAATAGTGTGTTGATACTCACACTATTAGTGAGTTGCCCCCTTACACCTATAGTGTGTGATACCTACTCCTATAGTATGTTGAGCCCGATCATTAAATCTTAACTTGAAACCTTAAATCTCAAACTAATTGACTCTGTAGAGCCTTCGGAGGGGCACTAATTGATATAAAATGCTTCATTATTTAATGTTCAAATGCTTCTTTTCGACATGAACTCGGATAATCTTGTTCTTGCTGACTTCTGGTATGAACATCATCTTTTGTACAAGGGTAGGGTGATTCTCAACTGCTTTCTTGATTTTTGAAAGCATCGGTCTGCGAATTTCTGGGTTGGTAATGTCTGGAGCAGTGTCACGATTGCAGAGTTCGAAATAAGTTTTTTCGAATCGCTTTTGTGCAGCAGCCATATACTTAATGTCGAGAGCAGTATTGCAAGCAATATTGAAACCACCATATTCGATTGTCTCCTTTATCAAGAATATATAGAAAGCACTTTCTTTTGGACCAATAAGCAGTGGCTCTTCTGTTGTGCTTGTGGTCGACTTGGTTGTGATTGTCAGCACATTCTTATGATTATAAGGATATACATTCAAGTCGCAACGCACACCTTTTCGGTATGTGATAAGGTCGAAGATTATCTTATAGAATCCTGAATAGATGAATGCGTTAGGCGAAATGCTGTTGTTGCGAATGGTGAGGGTTGGGGACTTCTGAAGTGCGAGGAAATCATCGGTAAACTTATCCACTTGTGCAGTAACATCTTCATCAAGACGTATCACCATAAAGTTAGCAAGTCTGCCACCATTCACCTCCGAAAAGCCTACACGAATGACAAGCGATGGTTCGGAGATTTCGAGATCAAGTCCTAATTTGCCAAGTAGCATTTCACGATACATTCGCTCGGTGGTGAGTCCCTCGATCGAAGCAACAATAGCATCAGTTTCTTCCTCCGAACGTGGAGGAGCAAGATGAGTCACAACGCTTCGAAGGAGTTTGGTACCTGTTGCGGTGAGTCCCTCAATAACCTTTGGAACATACACAAACTCAAATCCGCCGATTCGCATCGCATTCACGAGATGAGTGTAGTGCTCCACAATCTCCTCGTTCACATCTGGGTCGAATCCGTTCTCAACAAAGAGTACCTGGTTCTTATCGAGCATAATCTTATGCACAGCAACCGAATACATCTCCGCATTGTCACGTGGATTGAGGCAGAGCGTGATTGCCATCAGGAGGAGTGCCTCTTCGCGATAGCAAGCTCCATCGGTCAGGGTGAGTTGCATGATAAGGTTGATGAAGTGTTCGCTCTGTCGGGGAGTCAACTTCTTCAGTTCGGCAATGGCTTCTGCAAACGACATGGTAAGTGCCGCTTCTCTTATTTCCGGAGTGATTTCGTACTCCTTACATATATCTTCCATAAAGTCTATCTCATCCTCTGTGATAAGATAGTCTGCTTTAACCATATCATATACAACACGGTAAATACCTTGGCGCGTAATATCTTTCATATATATATTATGTATTTCGCAACAAAAGTACAAAAAATAAGCTTCATAACAAAATATTCGCACAAAGCATTGCGAAAAACATGGCAATTTGATAAAAGTCTGTACCTTTGCAGCAGAAAGTTCGGAACTTCGGAACTCCGACAATTCGAAATATCGAAATCTCGAAGCATCGAAATCTCGAATCATAAAAAACTCAAAAACTCAAAAACTCATACAATTATGTTACTCTCAACAACTCCAACAATCGAAGGTCACCCAATACAGCAGTATTACGGTGTAGTATCAGGCGAAGTTATCATCGGTGCAAACTTCTTCAAGGACTTCACTGCATCTCTTCACGATTTCTTCGGTGGTCGTTCAACAGCTTACGAAGACACTCTCATTGAGGCAAAGGAGGCTGCAATGAAAGAGATGTCGGAACGTGCAGCACGAATGGGTGCAAATGCAATCGTAGGCATCGACCTCGACTACGAGACAGTAGGACAATCAGGCAGCATGCTTATGGTAAGTTGCAGCGGAACAGCAGTAAAGATCTAATTCTTTACAACCGCAAAGCAAAATGTCAAACCATTCAAAAACTTCACGATTATGGCATTCACATGGCAAATATGGCTCATCATCGGAATTGTAATTCTCGTAGTTGAGTTGCTCAATGCAGGATTCGGAATTATCTGTTTCGGACTCGGAGCATTCCTCGCATCAATCCTCGCTGCATGCGGATTGAACATCTACTGGCAGTTAGCGGGATTTGCAGTCGCAACCTTCCTCTCGTTCCTCTTCATTCGTCCGATAATGGTAAAGTGGCTCGATGCAAAGAAAGCCGCAAAGACCAACCTCGATGTTATGATAGGCCGACAGGCAACGGTAGTTGAGACTATCGACTCGGGCAAAGGTCGTGTAGCGATAGATGGAACCGACTGGATGGCAATCACAGACGACAATCGTACAATCGAGAAAGGCGCTCAAGTTACCATCACCAATCGTCAGGGCAACACGTTGACTGTCAGTTAACACCATTACCCATAAAACAGTAATTATAAATCAAAATATCACTTAAAACCACTAATTCTTATGCTTTATTTTCTTCTTGCAGTACTCGTATTAGTAGCAGTAATCATTTGGAAGAGTCTCACAATCATTCCACAGTCTGAAACAAAAGTAATCGAACGTCTCGGTCGCTACAACCGCACACTTGATTCGGGTGTAAACCTTATCCTCCCGTTCATCGATGCTCCTCGCGAAATCTATTCACGCTATCAGTATGAGCGCAGCCGCTTCACAATGGAAGGTATGGATGCTGGTCGTGACTTCGTGGTAAAGCGTTCCACTAAGATTGACCTTCGTGAGCAGGTTTACGATTTCCCTCGTCAGTCGGTTATCACAAAGGATAACGTTCCTACAACCATCAACGCACTCCTTTACTTCCAGATTACAGATCCTGTAAAGGCTGTTTACGAAATCGACAACCTTCCTAACGCTATCGAGAAGCTCACACAGACCACCCTCCGTAACATTATCGGTTCGATGGAACTTGATGAGACACTCACTTCTCGTGACACAATCAACACCAAACTCCGTGCAGTTCTCGATGAAGCAACAGACAAGTGGGGCGTTAAGGTAAACCGTGTCGA
Organism: Prevotellaceae bacterium UBA1716; assembly: GCA_002317225.1. Lineage (GTDB taxonomy): Bacteria > Bacteroidota > Bacteroidia > Bacteroidales > Bacteroidaceae > Minthosoma. The sequence continues at coordinate 25,300 of DCIW01000017.1, forward strand.
ACTTCAGGACATCATGCCAGGTGAAGATGTTATGGAAGCAATGGCAAAGCAGATGAATGCAGAACGTGAACGCCGTGCAAGCGTGCTTGCAGCTCAAGGTGATAAGGAGAGTGCTATCCTCCGTTCCGAAGGTGAAAAGATGGCTAAAATCAACCAGGCAGAAGCAGACAAGCAGGCTGAAATCCTCGCTGCTGAAGGTCGTGCTCAGGCACAGATTCTTCAGGCTCAAGCAGATGCTGAAGCAATTCAGAAGGTTGCACAAGCTCTCGCAGGCGACAAGGATGTAACTCCTTCAAACTATATCCTTGCAGAAAAGTACATCGCTACTCTCAAGTCTATGGCTGAAGGTCAGGGCAGCAAGACAGTCTATCTCCCATACGATGCTTCTGCAGTAATGAGTTCAATCGCTTGTATGAAGGATATGTTCAACAAGTAAACTACAACTAACATATAAAAACGAAGAGTGAAGAACCGAAATTCTTCACTCTTTCTATTTTACCAAAAAGGCTACTTTACAAATACCTTTCTACCTTTGTAAATATATATTCTCTTAGGAGTAATCTTTGTGACTCGTCTGCCCATTAAGTCATAGACAGGTTCGATTGTGTTTTGGAGATCCTTCAGGGTATAGCCATAATCATCTTCATCTACTATTGCCTCAATATCAGTAATCTCCTTACCCGCTGCTTGTCTGAGAGCTGCATGAACTCCCCAGTATGCGGGTTTCTTCTTGTTTTCAGCATCATAGAGTAGAGGACGTCTGCCTGTTCTCCAAGTGAGGTCATCAGCAAGACCCCAAATCATGAGCGAAGCACAGTTCTTGTATTTCATTGCAATGCGAGCAAGACGATAGTATGCACTTGCCTGCATCTCGAGTTCTGAAGATGTGTTGCTGTCAATTCCGAGGTCGAGTTCGGTGATGTGGCAGAGGAATCCTTCCTTCTGATAACGAGCCACATTCTCTTCTATCGAACTGAAATAGTTGAGATTAGCGTCCATGTGAGCTTGCAGACCAACACCATCAATTGGGACTCCGCTATTGCGAAGACGCTTGGCAAGATTATACAGTGCCTCACTCTTTCCCCAACCTTTGCTTTCTACTCCATAGTCGTTGAGGATAAGTTTTGCATTTGGATCATACTGATGTGCCCAAACAAACGCAGAATCAAGGAAATCCTCACCAATACCTGTTGCCCAAACCGAAGGGCGAAGGTCATAACCATTTGGATTATTGTAGATTGTAGTTTGGTTGTCGCTAAGCACTTCGTTTGCAACATCCCATTCCTTAATCTTACCTTTCCAATGTCCCACTACATTCTTGATGTGGTTCTTCAGAATATCAAGAAGTTCCTTTCGACTATAGTTTTTCGTATTCTTGGTTCCATCATCAGTAAGCCATGAAGGCACTTGCGAATGCCAAGCAAGAGCATGACCACGTACATACATATTATGACGATTTGCAAAGTTCACAAGTCTGTCACCATGATAGTAACTGAAGTCATTCTTATTTGGTTCGGTAGCATCAAATTTCATCTCGTTCTCGCATACAACCATATTGAACTGTTCTGCAATAATCTTGCTTCGAGTCTCGTTGTCATTATCCACATTGATAGTCCAAACTGGTACACAAGTTCCAATGAGCATATCGTTGTCGTCTGCATATTTGCGGAGTGGGGTAGCGTCTTGCTGCTCGTTTGCAACATCAAGAGTGCCATCATCCGTACTTGAATCATCCTTGTCGTCTTCATCATCGTAGTCCACATTTCCCTGTCCGCTATACTTGAGCGAAGTGACTGTTGCAATCACCTTGAATCCCGTTGCATCGCTCACCTGAGTCACCTCCCAAGTATACGACTTTGGATAGCGAATGTCAAATTCCCATTCCACATTGTTGTAGAGAGCCTTCTTTGTGGCAGTAAAGAGAGTGAACGAATCGCCTACCTTAATCTCTGCATCATCTGTGAGGTAAATGCGGAGTCGAGGATTCTTGTCGGATGTAGCGAAATCTTGTCCTATATTATAATAGGTGGCATTTCCCGAAACCTTTACTTTATCGTAATTTACTGAATCCTTAATTTGTAGATCGATACGTGCGGATGGTCGAAGCACCATTGTTCCAGTTTGCGAGAATGTGCCTATACCATCATCTCCTGCTTGAAGAATACCGTAAATCTGTGATTCGCCTTTCAATCGACCCTTACCACCACCGATACCATCCTTCATGATGTAGAACGAACTTGCAGAAGTTGAAGTGCCGTTGATGAGGACTCTTCCGTCCAACACCCTTAGGCCACCAGTAAGATTGTTAGCAGTGCCCGTAATGCGATAAGTGCCTGTGCCTTCCTTGATAAGTCCGAGAAGCATTGCTGTATTGTTGTCGATAGGCGACATCTTGCCTGCAAGTGTTCCGTCTTGGTTATTATGACCAACTACATAGTAAGTGTCATTACCAGTCTTCGATTTCACATATCCATAAAGTTGAGTGCCTTCTTCCATCTCCAAATGGCCTATTCGCATAGCTCTCACACCAGTTTCAGCACCGAGTGTAGTACCTTTATGGAGAATGAGAGTTGAGTTTTGGAAGAAGTTCATCGCCTTGCTATCATCCATATTTGTTAGTGCAGCATCAAGGTTGAACACCTTTCCTCCGTGCATCCACATCAGTCCGTAGAATCCGTTCGAAGAAGAAAGGTTCTTGTAAGGATAAACGTGAGTTTCACCCTTGAAACCGATTCCGCTTGGGTACATCTTGTCCGAAGTGCCGATGTAAGTACGTTCACCACCCGAATTGATAATCAACTGTCCTTCGCCTTCCACCTTACTGCCTAAGTAAGTATATCGTGCAGTATTGAACGTGATGCTCTTGTCCTTAGGAATATAGATTGGAGTGTTGTAGTTGACATAAGATGAAGAGCTGTTCTGCCCAGTGATATTCACAACATTATTGTTAGCTGTGATATAATCGTCGTATTCGCCTTTCAGTACAATATCATCAATGTAATAGTCCGATGCGTCGCTATGCATACCGATAGCAAGGATATTGCCTGTTCCCGCAGTTGCCTTTGAAAGAGTGTATGTGCGTGATTGCCAAACACCCTTATCACCCTGACTTGGATAACCCTCATCCTCATACAGTCGCACATCACCTTGGCAAATCATGAATTTCTTCCAGTCGTTCTGATCGTTGCTCGAACGGTAAACGCGGAGGTTGACATAGTCTTTCTCTGCAATAAGTTTTTCGCCTGCCAATTCATCGGGGAGAGTGAAGGGAACGTATGAGTTCCATTCGTTGAGGTAAACATGAAGCACTTTGTTCTTGCTGTTTGTAGGATCTGCCTCTACGATAGCCTTAGATGTTGGAGTGTCTCCGTAGAAGTTCCACATCTTTATCTCATGCCCAATCTCATAGTTCTCGAAATCGCAGAGAGTCAGTCCTTGAGCCGAAACGCCCACACAAGTCATCAAGGCACCTACGATGCCCAAAATTATTTTTGTAAATCTCATAAGAATTATGTAGTTGTATTGTAATTTCGATGCAAAGTTACGCTTTTTTCTCAAAAATAACCTTTATTGTGGGTTACATTTTGTTTGTGTCTGAGATGCGGGAAAAGAAAAGAGGCTGCAGAATGCCTGCAACCTCTATTATCATTATCTTAAATGTGAATGCTTTTATCTTGTTCTGATTCGACCATCTCGTCTCATTTGCTCTACAGTCTTTCTGTCTGTTCTGCGAGGATCAAACTTACGAGAGCGAGGGTCGACCTTCTTGTCAGTCTTCTTGGCGTCCTTCTTCTTGCTATCGGTAGCCTTTGAGTCCTTCTGCTTAGGAGCCTTCTTTGTGTCCTTTGCATCTTCCTTCTTGCCATCTTCCTTTGGCTG
>DCIW01000078.1 GCA_002317225.1 Prevotellaceae bacterium UBA1716
ATATTTGGAGTGTCATCGATTGTAAGTAAACATCGTATTCATACACCTTCGGTGGACGAAGAAAAACCTTTAGCTCGAGGAGCGCAGGCGACTCAAACCGGTGAAAACCTGTAAAAACCATAAAAACCTTGCCTATGGCAACATATATGTTTTTTTATGTTTTTAATTGTTTTTATTTGTTTTTCTTTCCCGCACCTTCGGTGCAAAAAAAATCAACTTTTATTTATGCGAAGAATAACCGAAATCATAATCCATTGCTCTGCCACCGAGTCAGGTGCTGATTTCTCAGCATTTGACATCGACCAATGGCACAAGGCTCAAGGCTGGAGCAAGATAGGCTATCATTATGTCGTAAGGCTTGATGGCACTGTCGAGCGGGGCAGACCAGAGAGTGAGGTCGGTGCTCATTGCAAGGGGCATAACTCTAATAGTATCGGTGTTTGCTACATTGGTGGCCTGAAAAATGGCAAGCCAGCAGACACTCGTACAGCACAGCAGAAATCTGCACTCAAAGCCCTCATTGCCCAACTTCGCACTCGTTATCCAAATGCTCTAATTGTAGGTCATAACACACTGAGTCCCAAAGCATGCCCCTGCTTCGATGCTGCTAAAGAATATAAAGATTTATGAATCAAGGGGTCAGACCCCTTGATTCGCCCATTTCTCTAATTCATTGATGCATAACCTCTTATCAAAAAGTGAATCAAGGGGTCTGACCCCTTGATTCGCTATATGAATGTTTTATGAAACAGAAATATCAATATATCATTCTTCTCCTGCTGACATTGGCTCTGATGATGCTGGCAAGTTGCAGAACGAAGTCGCAGTACATCAATAATGCGTCAGTCGACTCGCTGTCGTTTCATCAAAAGGATAGTGTCAGCACGAAGCTCGACTTCTCTTTCGATCGCATGATAATCACCTACCTCGACAACCTTCGCGAAGACTCATCATCGTCCACGGTTACCCCCTCTCGCAATTACGGGAGAGAGGGGCATGGGGTGAGAGGGGCTTCAATCACAATCGAAAACGGCAAGCTCGCCACCGCTTCCGATTACAATTCATCCACCGACACAGACTTAAAATCTGCCAAGGTAGAGAAGAAACAAGTTCACATTCGCTCAGAACCGAATCGCCTGTATATATTTTTCTTCTTGTGTTTTTTTGTTTTCATTTTTGTTATTTACAAGAAATGCTCGTCGAGATGACGGGCATTTTTTGTGTCAAAAACTATTTGTACAACTAAATACAATCAAATACAACTTTTGTACAACTTTGTACAACTCATGCAAATTTGTTGCAATGTTGCATTGTTGCAACAACAAAATTAATTGTGAAATTGACTTCGTGAACTTTCTTCGAAAAGGCGATGACGAGTTTTGTTATTAAATAAATTGCCTCCACTTTGAAAAAAAAATGTTTCAGAAAGTAATAAATAAAATTGTTGTTGTTTAGGGCAAGTTTTAACTTGCCCTATATTCTTTCGGTGTCATACCAACAATGCGTTTGAAGAACTTGCCGAAAGTGTTTTGGTTAGGGAAATTGAGTTTTTCGCTAACCTGCTGAATGTTAACATCACTTTGTTTGAGCAGTGCCTTAGCCTCAAGAATCACGTAGTTGTCGATAAGGTTGGAAGCTGTGTTTCCGCTCTCCAGGTTGACGATCTTTGAAAGGTATTTGGGAGTGAGGTTCATGCAGTCGGCATAATACTGCACGCTGCGTTCTTCGCGATAGTGCTCTTGCAGCAGTTTCATAAACTTGAAGAATATCGCCTTTTGGTTCGACACACTCTTTTCCTTTTGGTATGCCATATCTTCTGTTGACACTACTGGATAAAGACAGCAGTAGAGCATAAAGACGTAACTGTGCATCATGCTCACTCTCTTTGGATTGTCGGTCCATGCGGCGGTCTTGATAGCATCACGGAAGATATTTTCGTATCTCTCGGCTGCTACACCTTTTAAATAATAACAAGGTTTGCGTTGGAGGCACTGGAAGAGGTTGAGCAACTCGTGTGCATAACCTTGAGAGAGTGTGACAAAATTGCGTGACATCACAAGCATCATGCAATGGAAATCTCGCGACACAGAAAGTATCTCCACAACAGTCCCAGGAGTAACCACGCAGACATAATCTTTCTTCATGATATAATTGTCAAGAGCAACATTTACGTTTATCTCTCCCGATGTGCAATAGATGACGAGGATACCATCCATCTGCACAGGTGTGTCTCTCCATGCATCAGTCAAATGAGTGACGTGAGGACTGTTTGTATTGTCGATCAAAACAAATTCGTCATTCACCTGAATTGCATCAGGAAGTGTGCAAAGAGTACCAACTGAAAGTGAAAACATGTTAAAAAGTGTATAAAAAATAAAGTTCTTAATTGGGTGCAAATTTAGACATTTATCCACATATAACCAAAAGAAAATAACCCTTTTTGCTATTTGAAGCGAACTTTAGGCGAAAAAAGATAGCATTTTGGCAAAGAAAAGTTTTTGCCAATTCTCTTTTCTGTTACAAAAACTATTCGTAAATTTGTCGCAGTTTTTAGTACGAAAGTATTATTTTTATATAGGTTAATTATGAAATTTTATTTAAGATTTGTAGCATCAATGGCTTCGTTGGCATTGATGTTTGCATCTTGCATCAGAGAGGAACTCCCAAACATCAATATGGATATTACGGGAGTAAGTTCGGTTGAAGGTGCAAATGCAGATGGAATCGTAAAGACGACGATTCAGGAAAACGGCATCACACTCTATGCCGACATGACAAAGGCTGACTTGACCAACCTTAATTTGGATGTAACGACATCGAAGGGTGCTTCGTGGAGTTATGTTGATGTCAAGATTACCAAAACAGATTATCCTTACGAATATGGAGGTCAGACATACATGCTGACTCGCATTGACACTACCGTTGTTGGTGAGATTTCTGCTCCAAAGGACTTCACGCAGACACGTTATATAAAGGTGGTGTCGGCTGCTGAAGGACTCCATGAGGATGACAAACTCACTCAGAAGGTTATCGACTCTCAGAACTCTGGCTTTATCGGTTGGGAGAAAGATGGTAAGCGTTCGAAGGAATATGTGGAAGGTGCACACCTCTATAAGATATGGTCGGTAGATGTGCTTCCAGCAGGTATTCCTGTAAATCTCTCGTTCGATAACTGGGCAAGCATAACAGGTACAGAGTACCAGCAGCCTTACGAATTTGTTCAAGATAACAAGGGACAGAATATCAAGGTTAACGTATGGTCTTCGACAAATGCATCTATTGCTTTGATGAGCAAGACCAATCCGCTCGTGCTCTTCGGTGCACGCCCAACTGATGATGTTGCTCCTGTAAGAGAAGGAGAGAATAAGAGTGCTTTGCTCTTGACTTCGAACGATATACGATACACTAATTCCGTACAGCGTCCATTCCTTGCTGGTTGCTGCTTCATCGGTGAGTTTGATGGTTCGGACACAGGTGCGTTGACTTGCACACATGTCGGTTTGCCATTCAACAAGATGCCTGAGAAATTGTGTTTCTGGTACAAATATCTTCCTATGAACATTGAAGATCCAAACTCAAATCCTTTCGGATATAAGTTTACCGTTCCAGGTATTGAGGATTATATTGGTAAGGAAGACAAAGGTTTCATCCGTGCTGTCCTCTATCGTGCAGATGGTAACAACAAATGGCTTAATGGTGAGTCTATCCGCGATGTGAACAATGAGGATGTGGTGGCTTATGCAGAATTTGTTCCACAAGGAAAGGTGACCGCCTACACAAAGCAAGAGGTTGAGTTCAAGTATGTTAAACAATGCAATGAATCAGATCTCGCTAACTGGAAGTATAACCTCGCCCTTTATTTTGCATCAAGTTTGGACGGTTTCCGCTTTATTTGCGGTGCAAACATGAACGAGCAGATTACAGGTTCGGGCTATGGTAAGCAGATGGGTACTATGTTGTATATTGACGAAATGGAGATTAAGTGTAAGTAATATGAAGAAGATACTTTTGATTATAGCATTGGCTACGGTGGCAATTATGCCAGCCATTGCACAGAAAGAATTACCTCAAGGAATGACTCAGGAGCAATATGATGCCATTCAGGCACAGTTGCCAAAGGGTGTCACTGTAGAGATGGTTATTGCTAACCTTCCTGAAGGTATGAGTCTCGAACAGGCTCTCAAGATAATGGCTGCTCAGCAAGCAGAGAAGGCAAAACAGGAAGCAAAAGCACAGCAGGGTGGTATGCCTCAGTCGGCAGCAGGTGCTGACCCTAATGATAGTCGCGAACCAAATACTGATAGCGGTTCGTTCGAATTTATCCCTTATGGTGCACTCAATCTTGGTATGACAAGTTCGATCGGTGTGCCACGCCAGACTCGTTCGGTAAGTGCCGCACCTTACAATTTCAACTTTGCAGTAGGTTTTCTTGCAAGCAAGCGATTCTCCACAAAATGGGGTATGATGACAGGACTCAGAGTGGAACGTAAGGGTAGCAATTCGAATGTATATATGGAAAACTATTATACGAAGGTTCACTTTGAAGGTGCTGAGAATGATACTCAGGGTTATTATACTGGTCGCAGTCAGGGATGGCACGATGTATATGCTCTCACTTTGCCTCTTTGTGTAATGTACCAACCTTGCGAAAAGTATTCGGTTCATTTTGGTCCTTATTTCTCTTGGCAGTTCTCACGTAGCCGTAAGGGAATATCAAGTGATGGAACAATTCGTGAGTCAGTTTATTCGCCATTGATTCCTGTTGATCACTCTGAGAGCGACAACTCAAAGAAAGTGAGCCAGTGGGACTGCGGTCTTAGTGCGGGTTGCACTCGCCAGTTGTGGAGACAGTTGTATATGGTGTTCGACTTCAGCTGGGGTTTTGTCAATCAGTGGGATGGCAGCGACTATGGTATGAAGATGAACATATACAACATATATGCTCAGTTGGGCTTTGGTTGGAAGTTTAACACAGGTAAGAAAACAAACAAGAATTAAGGCACTATGAAAAAATATATATTGATGATGTTTTTTGCTGCAGCATCTGCTGTTGCAAATGCTCAGTTGATGACTGTAAATGATAAGAAAACTAAGTTTGAGGCAACTGTTGAATACCGTGGTGGAACTCCTATTGACCATAACGACAGAGGTAAGGAGCAATATAACGGATACGGCAATCCAGAAGGTAATATCTACACTCACCAAGGGTTGTGGCACAACTTCATATTCTCTCCTATGACTAAACTCGGTGTTGAAGCACATCATATCTCAAATGATGGTGAAGGCAACGGAAAAGGCAATCACTATTTCCGTGCAGGTATCAACGCTTCGCATCTGTTTATGCTCCCTGGCTATACTCGTGGTATTAACGTGACTGCCAATCTCTATGGTGAGGGTTCACAGTTTGGTATGCATCGTTTTGATGGTGTCATGTCATCTATTTTCCTTTTCAGTATGAAGCCACAGGACACTCGCGGTGTCGGTTTTGTTTGGCTTCTGAACAATCCACAGCACATGATTGGTCTTCCAATTTTCCTCTTGAAGAAGGATTACGGAAAGCATTTCAGTATCAACTTCATGACATGGATGGCAGACTTCACATACCATTTCAACGATAATTTGCATTTGGCTGCTTCGTACGGATTTGGATTTGAACGCTTCTGGTATAAGCCTGCAGACGAAGTGCTGATGGACAACCAGACAGTCCTCACTCCAAGTATGACATTCCGTTGGGATGTAAGTAAGCATTTGGCTCTCTCGGTTAGTGGTGGTGGTTCGCTTGCTTTCATGAACACTATCATGAACGCCTCTGGTACAGAACTTTACGACCGTCGTAATGCAAGACTGACATACTTCACTTGCGGTAATTTGTCGTATAACTTCTAAATCTCAGTTTTTAACACGCAGATATGAATATTGCCCCTTTCGCACGCCCTCTATATGTGATGCCAAAGCCTGTGGGAGCACGTTGCAATCTCAAGTGCAAATATTGCTATTATCTTGAGAAGCAAGGCCTCTACAAGGATGAGTTGCACCCTCAGATGAGCGACGAGATGCTTGAACTCTTTATCAAGAATTATCTCCAGTCGCAAACTATGATGGATGTTAACTTTACTTGGCACGGTGGAGAGCCCCTGATGCGTACTATAGACTTCTATAAGAAGGCGTTAGCACTACAAGAGAAGTATAGTAACGGACACAGGATTCTTAATTGTATTCAAACCAATGGTACACTCATAAACGACAGTTGGTGCGAGTTTTTTAAGAAGAATAACTTCCTTGTCGGCATATCGATTGATGGTCCTCAGGAATTTCATGATGAATACCGACGTAACCAGGGTGGGGCAGCAACATGGTTCAAGGTAATTCAGGGAATAAAACTCCTCAATAAGCACGGAGTGGATTGGAATGCTATGGCTGTAGTGAATGATTTCAATGCAGATTATCCGCTTGACTTCTACCGCTTCTTCCGAGACGAACTGAAATGCCAGTATTTGCAGTTCACTCCTATAGTCGAACGAGATTCGAAAGGTGAAGTGACTGATTTTTCGGTTACTCCAGAACAATGGGGAGAGTTCCTTTGCACTATATTTGATGAATGGGTTCGTAAGGATGTGGGTGAGATGTTTGTGCAGATTTTTGATGCCACACTTGCCAATTGGGTAGGCGAGACACCAGGTGTGTGCTCACTTGCCAAGAATTGCGGACACGCTGGTGCAATGGAATGGAACGGAGATGTTTACAGTTGTGACCATTTCGTGTTCCCCGAATATAAATTAGGTAATATTCGTGAAAAGTCTCTCGTCGAGATGATGTATTCGGATCGCCAGATGGCATTCGGTCGTGAGAAAAGCGAATCACTACCCACACAATGTCAGGTGTGTGATGTACGCTTTGCTTGCAATGGAGAATGTCCCAAGAACAGATTTTTGACTACATCAACAGGCGAAAAGGGACTCAACTTCCTTTGTGGAGGATATAAGAAGTTCTTTCATCATGTTCGTCCTTATATGGACTATATGGCTGAAGAACTTAAGGCGGGTCGAGCTCCTGCCAATGTGATTGAATTTGCTAAAACAAAACGTGATTGAATTTGCAAATAACATTTATTATACACAGATATGATTTACGAAAAGATCCTTAAGGGTATTCTGTCGGTGGGTGCAGTAGTAAGTGCAGCACCTGCAATGGGCCAATACAGCCCAACACCCGAATTTCCGGGAAAAATAGGTAAGACTGTGCCAGAATCACAGATTGCCTATCCACAATATAACCCCGTGGCAACACCTGGTTCGCCTAACGTAGTGTGGATTCTTCTTGATGATGTGGGCTTTGGTGCAACAACACCATTTGGTGGACTTATACCTACACCTACATTCGATTATCTTGCACAGAACGGATTGCGTTTCAATAACTTCCATACAACAAGTATATCTGCTCCAACTCGTGCAGCACTTCTTACAGGACGCAATCACCATTCAAGTCATACAGGCTTGTTCAACATAACAACCGAAGGTGCTCCAGGTTATGATAGTTATATTCCTTGTGAGAATGGTAATATTGCAGAAGTTCTTCAGGAAAATGGTTATTCAACTTTTGCTATTGGTAAGTATAATGCAACAAATGTGGCTGATGCTGGTAACGGAGGACCATTTAACCGATGGCCAACTAATCGAGGATTTGACCACTATTTCGGTTATAATCCTGCTGCTGCCTGTGATGACCAATGGCATCCTTTCCTTTATCGTGACACACAGCGTGAACCTGATGATTCGTTAGGTCTGCCAGCAATAACTCGCTTCACAAACGAAGCACTCCAGTATATTGCAGACCAGAAGACTGCTGCTCCACAGAAACCATTCTTCCTCTATTTTGCACCAGGTACAGCACATTATCCACACCAATGTTCGCCTGAATGGGCAAACAAGTTCAAGGGTAAGTTTGATATGGGTTGGGAAGAATACTCAAAACAAGTTCTTGCCAATCAGATTAAGATGGGTATCGTTCCAAAAGGCACAAAACTTCCAATCCGTAACAAAGAGATGGAAGAGTGGAAGAACCTTACTGACCAAGAACGTAAGATTTATGCTCGACAAATGGAAGTCTATGCAGGTTTCCTTGCACAAGCTGACTATGAAATCGGACGTATCGTAGATTTTATTCGTGAGATTGGCCAACTCGACAATACTATCATTATGCTTGCTATTGGTGATAATGGTGCTACAAGTGAGGGCGGCAAATTTGGAAAGATTAAACCTGAGCGTTGGACAAAGGAAGTGGCACTCCGTGTTGAAGGTATGAACCTCGACAAACTCGGTTCTGCAGACACTTATCCGTTCTACAACGAAGCTTGGGGTGCAGCATGCAATACACCTTTCCGTTATTATAAGATGTTTGCTGATTATGAGGGTGGTACGCATAATGGTCTTATCGCTTTCTATCCTAAGGGTATTAAGGAAAAAGGCGGTATTCGCACTCAGTACACTCATTGTATTGACGTATATCCAACAACTGTTGAACTCACTGGTGCAAAGGTTCCTGAAGTAATCAGCGGTTATAAGCAGAACCCTGTAGAAGGCATAAGTTTTGCACAGTCGGTACTTTCTGCAGATAACAATGTTGAGGAAAAGCATACTTCTCAGTATTACGAACTCCTTGGTACTTATGCATACTATAAGGATGGTTGGAAAGCACAGTTCCCTAATGATATCGTAGCAAAAGAGCGTTATCGTGATGAGAACTATGATAGCATTCCACATCTTTACAACTTGAAGGAGGACTTCAACGAAAATAAAGACCTTGCAAAGAAGTATCCTGAGAAGGTGGCAGAACTAAAGGCTGAATTTGAAAAGGATGCATGGAAGTATGGCATTTATCCACTTTTTACAAACCAGACAAATGCACAACGTGTGTTCAAGAATGACCGCTCACACATCGAAGTGTTTATAGGTCCTAAGGGATATGCGGAGTATCCATATCTCATTGGTATGGATGGTCACTCGTTCAGTTTATCTGCTGATATTGAGGCAAATCCAAATACAAATGGTGTTCTGTTCTCAATCAATGGAAATGCCAATAGTTTCAGTCTTTACCTTAAGGATGGTGTGCCAACATATTGTTTCAAGCGTTACTTCGATCTTCCAAATTTCCCACAAGCAATTCAGAAGATTAAGGCAGACAGAAAGGTGCCTGAAGGAAAGTCGAACGTGAAGATGGATTTCAATTTCAACCTTCAGACTTATGACTGCGATGTAGTGCTCTATATCAACGGTGAGAAAGTGGGTGCAGGCTCCATTGGAAAGGGTGCTGTGACAAGCTTCATGTCAATCCTTGGACCTCAGCTCCAGATAGGTCGTAGCTATGGAGTTTCGTTCACAGATGATTATCAGTCGCCAAACTTGTTCGGTGGCAAAATTAAACGTGCATATATAGACATTAAGCCTTTTATGTAACCCATTAGTAGGTATTTATACATAAAAAAGCACTTTTTATCGGTACGTTGTTGTATTATTGATTTATTATTTGTATCTTTGCAAAAGATAATACTCTTTAGAGTAATTATTTTCGCTATAAAAGACAAAAACTATGAACAATAAATATGCTTTGGTTACGGGTGCCAGTTCTGGTATTGGATATGAGTACGCAGTTGTTATGGCTGAGCGTGGATATAACCTCGTAATCGTTAGCAATGAAGAAGCAATAAACGACAAAGCTGCCGAACTTAAGTCAAAGTTTCAAAATATTGATGTAGTGCCTGTTGTCCTAGATTTAGGACAACAGGTCGCTGCTAAACAACTTTACGATTTCTGTAATAGTAAAGGTCTTGAGATTGAGGTTCTTATCAATAATGCAGGCGTTTACCACGATCGCGATTTTTTGGAGGATTCAGAGGGTTTTAACTCTTTGATTCTCCTTCTTCATGTTTATACACCTTCGATGCTTTTGTATTACTTCGGTAAGGACATGAAAAAGCGTGGATGTGGATATATTCTCAACATGAGTTCTGTCACCTCAAACTATGGAATACAACGCCAGGCAACATATTCTTCGACTAAAGGTTTTCTCCGATTATTCTCAAAGGCAAATCACATCGAATTGCATGAATATGGTGTGAAAGTTTGTTGTGTGCGTCCGGGTGCAGTGGCAACTCCACTTTACAATCTTGATGAGAAAGCAATCAAAAGCGGAATGGCAGTTGGTGCAATCATTTCTCCTCGAAAACTTGCAGAGAAGGGAGTAAAGGCGATGTTTGCAGGTAAAGCTGAAATCACACCTGGATTCTTCACGAAGATACTCAACCTTGTTCCAATCATCCCAACATGGATGTTGAAACTTGTGAGAAAGTGGAGATGGTTCTAATACCCCATGAAAACATAAAACCTAACAAAAGTAGCAAATAAATGAGTCTGAAATTCAAGATAAAGACATGGCTGATGATGAAGGCCATGGAATACAAAAGAAGGAAATTCCCTCTTGATGGCCAGAAAGCCGACTTGTTCCAACTGCCTGAGGATGCTGATCCCCGTATCAACAACAGTCATTACTTTGGTGCAAACGGTTCTAATGGTGAGAGCTTGATTATGCGAGTGGGTCGCCGCAATGCTCCATTAGCGGAAATTTTCGTTATGTACGTCACTCCCGACGGCCATCTCTATACATCGGAAAAGGATCATTATCCAAGTGAAGAATGTCCTATGCACGTTGAATGTATCGAACCTGAGAAGCATCTCAATGTCAAGTTTAAGGGAAACCTGATTGATACAGAGACAGGTGAGAAAGTACCATGCTCTTTCGAATTGGATTTCAATGCAACCCTCACCATATTCGATGCCATGCAACATTCTGATTTCCGCGGTATGGCAAAAGCTTTTGCACGCCCTAAGTGGAATCGTGAATTCTTCCGCGAGGCAGGAGGAGATACTGGTGTGAACAAGGTGAAGGGAGATAAAATCGAAGGAAAGAAGAAAAATATCGCTCAACGTCATTATGAACAGCCTGGACATTTCACAGGTCATATGACATTGGGAGATAAAGAGATAAATATCGACATGAGAGGTTCTCGCGATCATGCTTTTGGCAATCGCGACTGGAACTATATGAGCGACCACATCTGGCTGATGGTAAATACTGACAAAGGTGAGACGTTCAACTTCAGTCTGGTCAATTTTGCCAAGGTCGAAGGTGTATTCTGTGGATACTCTAACATTGGATACGATCATCATGAGAGTTTGACAGACTACAAGATTATCCAATACGATGCATGTGATGGTCTGGCTCCTGATGTCTTCATCGTGGATTGCACCTTCTCTGATGGTAAGACAGTTCGTGTAACAGCACGTCGCGAAACAAACCTTTATCTCACTTTTGACAATGGAAACTATTTCTTCCAAGAGAGTATTGGCGAAGTTGACTTTGGAGGAGTCAAGTGCCGTGGAAGTCTGGAGTATGGTTTCAACCGCGATCATAGTCGCTGGAGAATATAAAGACCTTCTCCCCGCTCTCCCATTTGGAGGAGGGCTGCCATCCGATGGCAATTTTGAATTTTGAAATTTGAATTATGCATTATGAATTGTTAAAATATGGCAAAGATTTTTGACATACAAGATATCCCTGAAGAGTACCTTCACCAAGTGGGTGGAAAAGCCAGAGGCTTGAACCAATTAATCAAATTTGGCTATACCGTCCCTCAAGCCTTTATCATTACAGACATTGAGGACGACGAGGACTTCGAAGAGGCTGCAAAAAAGTTTGAAGAACTTGGTATGGGCGAGGTATCTGTACGTTCTTCTGCAACGCTCGAAGATGGAGTGGATTTCTCTGCAGCGGGACAATTCTCAACATTCCTCAATGTTAAGACTGCTGAAGAACTGAAAGATGCTGCTCGCAAATGCGTTGATTCTCTTCATAATAAGACAGCCGAACATTATGCCAACACTTTCCTACGCTCTGCAGAATGTCAAATGACAGTAGTAGTGCAGAAAATGGTTAATGCCATGTATGCAGGCGTTATCTTCTCACGTGCTCCGATGCGTCCTGGCTATGTGCTTGTAGAGGCAGTACCTGGTTTGGGCGAGAATCTGGTGTCTGGAAAAATGTCTGCACAACAGTATCGCGTTCGTATCAATGGTACTAAAAAGGTAGAGCAGATGCCTCAACATTCGCTTCTCACCAAGGCACAAGCCATAGCTCTCGGTGATGGTGGAAAGAAGGCGGAACGTCTGTTCGGCATGCCTATGGACCTTGAATGGGCTATTGACGAGAAAGGTGTGATACAGTGGTTGCAGGCACGTCCTATCACTATCAGCGAGAGTGTGACAATCAACGAACTGGATTGTGACCAGGATGCATCGTCATTTGTCTACACTACTGGAAATATCGGTGAGGTGATGCCTGGAGCAGTTACACCTTTGAACCTTTCTACTAATATGTTTGCATTGGATTGGGGTGTACGTCAGACATTTATTGAATTAGGTTGCTGTGACGAAAGCACACCAGCGTATGCTTTCCTTTCATCCTTCTACAACCACATGTTCTTCAACATGACCAACATCTACAGCATGAATCATGCCACATACGGAACTACAAAAGAATCATCCGACGTGTCCATCTGCGGTATGGTGCTAGAAGGGTTGCCAGGAAGTCCGATGGAAGACCTGCCTACTTTAAAGAGAATCAAAAACACCATAAAATTTGCTAAGGTGGTGTTTGGTGGGAAGGAAGCCAAGGCTGGAATGGACAAGGTTGTGAGTGGTTTGCACTTCGACCTTACTCAAGACATGCATGGCATATACAAACAGATTATTGACAAATTCCAATCGCTCAACTGGGCTCAGTACTGGCATTATCGTGCTTCTTACTATTCAGGTGGCCAGAGTGCTTTGTTAGGCAAACTAGAAAGTGATTTTGAAGACAAGGATGCCTTCAAGGCGTTGGTTGCCGGATGTCTTACTCAGAATGAAGAATTTGAAAGTGCCAATGTACTTCGCATGATGCGACAATTGGCCGAGAAGATGATTGCAGACAAGCCAGAAGTTCAGCAATATAACATCCAGCAGATAGGCGAATATCTTGAGCACGAAGCAAGTAGTGAGGTTAAACAGGAATATGCTGAGTTTATGAAGCGTCATGGTTTCCGTGGTTTGCGCGAACCGGAGATTATGAGCAAGCCATGGCGTGATAATCTTGAGTCATTCTATACTAGTCTGAAGAGTGTTTTGACCGCTATTGGAAAAACCAGCAATCGTGTCGAAAAACCATGGACTGAATTTGCAGACGAATTGCTCAGCCATTACAAGAGTTCATTGAAACGTAAGTATATCATGAGCTTGATTAACAAGGCTCGCAAGGGTGTCTGCTATCGTGAATATACAAAATCCCGCACCATATATGTGCTTGATCAGTTCAAGCAGGCATATCGCCGTTTGGCTGCACAAATGGTAGAAGCAGCACTCATTCCTGATGAAGAATGCCTTTTCTTCCTTTTGCAGGATGAGGTGGGACAATTGCTGAAAGGTGACCAGTCGTTAGTCAAAAAGGCTATGGCACGTCGTCGCATCTTCCCACAACAACAAAAACTGAAGTTCCCTTACGCTCAGTTAGGTGTGCCTCAGCCAATGATTGCACCAGAACCTGATGGTAGAACGACCTCCATTCAGGGCACTCCTGTCTCACGTGGTATAGCTACAGGTATAGCCCGAGTTGTACGCAATGAGAAGGATGCCTCAGAATTGAAGGAAGGTGAGATAATGGTTACTACTTGCACCGATATTGGTTGGTCTCCTTATTACAGCATCATTGCTGGTTTGGTTACAGAAATCGGTTCAGCCCTCTCTCATGGTGTAGTTGTGGCACGTGAATATGCCTTGCCAACGGTGGTAAATGCCAGCAATTCCATGACCTTTATCCAGACAGGTGACACCATTACCATCGACGGAAATATCGGTCGTGTGACTATCAATAAAAGGGCGAAGGGGTAATTTGAAATTAATAATTAAAAATTAACAATTAACATGACATCCAGGTGGCAGAAAACAAACTACAAGCCAAGCGTAGCTATGTTAATTGTTAATTATTAATTGTTAATTGTCTGTCATCTTTGGAGCTGTGTCTCCATAAGTTGGAGCCGGCACATGATAACCACCTGCTACAGGCATACAATGACCTGTTATGAACGAAGCGTCATCGCTGGCAAGAAATAGTACAGCCTGTGCAATATCCTCTGCATATCCAAAACGCTGCATAGGTACATGACGTAAGAAACCATCGATGAATTGTTGAGGCATGTGTTTGAGAAGGGCTTCGGTAGCAATCATACCAGGCATTACACAATTGCAGCGGATACCTTTTCGAGCGTACTGGGTAGCAATATTCTCGGTGAGCGTCATGATTGCTCCCTTGGATACGCAATACGAAATGCGAGCCAGGTCGGGATTATAACCGCCGATCGAACCGATGTTTACTATTGCACCACCTTTAGGCATGTGAGGAACAGCATATTTCACAGGAACAAAGACACTGTCAATGTTGCGAAGCACCGTCTGGTTGAAGAACTCAACATCTGTTCCTACAACATCATGATCACTGCCCACTTCAGTGGCTCCATAGTTGTTTACCAGAATGTCAATCTTGCCTTCAGCCTCCACAACGGTTTCCACCATAGGTTGGTAAGTGGTTACATCTGATGCATCGAAATATACTGGCACTGCTACACAGCCCTCTTGGGCAAGTTGTTCTGCAATCTGGTTGCCCACATCCATTTTGCGAACACCCAAATATACTTTGGCACCTTCGCGAGCCAAGCCCTCGGCACAAGCAAGTCCGATACCACGGCTCGCTGCCACCACTAATGCTATCTTATCTTCAAATCGTCTCATAAAATGATTATTGATTATAATGTTTGTATTCGTTTGGTGGCAAAAATACAAAAAAAAGTTGAGAAGTAAGTGCCTAACTACAAAATTAATGATTTTTACATACAAATAAATATGACATTGGAAGAAAGAATCACTCGGTTGGAAGATATTGAGTCAATACGCAAACTTCAAGCCAAATATCAGCGCTGTCTGGATATCCGTGATTTCGATGGTATTGCAGAATGCTTTACCGATGATGTGGATGCATGCTACGATAATGCAAGGGAGTCATATAAGGGCAAGGAGAATGTGCTTGATTTTCTTTACTCTGTTATGACTACCGACATTCCATCCAGTCATCTTATCCACGGTGGTGAGATCGACATCCTCGACAGCAACAAAGCTCATGCATATTGGTATCTTGAGGATTTCCTTCTCCATCGCATATTCCTCGTGAAACTGCATGGTACAGCCATCTACGATGTCGAATACCAAAAGGATGATAACCAATGGAGAATAAAGAAGATAGGCTACACTCGCTGTTACGAATACTTCGAGCTGCGTGGTCTCCTTAATATCTTCACTTTGGGCAAAACAACCTTCTTAGACATATTCAAGAAGAAACCAAAACCAGACCGCTCTCCAGACAAGAAAGGTGTCAAGGCTCATATCCAGCATTTTACGAAAAAAAATGAAGGGCAATAAACGTATGAATTTACTACTCTTATATTATACCGGTACCTTCAACACTCGCTATATAACGCAGAAACTGAAACTGCGTTTTGAAGAAGAAGGCTGGAACATCACAACTTACGAAATCGATCCCCTCAACAATGAGAGGCTCGATTTTGCTGGCTATGATATGATAGGTTTTGGGTGCCCAATTTACGGATTTGCAGCTCCTTATGCTTTCTTGAAATTTATCCGTGCACAGAAATTTCCTGCAGGCATTCGTGCCTTTATCTATAAGAACTCTGGAGAGACGTATCACGCAAATGATGCTTCGTCCAAGTATTTCCTCCGCAAGCTTCGTAAGGATAAGGTAGACATTCAGAACGAGTACCACTTCATGATGCCTTACAATATCCATTTCCCTTTCGACGACTACTGCATTCGCGAAATGCTTGAGATGGATAAGAAGCTTCTTGAAATACTCGTTTACGAAATTAAGAACAATATTCCTAACCTCAAACCATATAAGTTGTGGCCTCGTTTTGTGGCAAGTATGGTAGCGCGTCCACAGTACATTGGAGGTGATGTCAATTCATTCCTCTATAAAGTTGATACTAACAAATGTACCGACTGTGGTTTGTGTATCAAGCGTTGCCCCACACAGAATATCTACAAAGATGAGAAAGGTGAATTCCATTTCCACCATAACTGCTTGATGTGTATGCGTTGTTCCTTCTTCTGTCCTGCCGATGCGTTCGATATTGGTTTCCTTGAGGATTGGGGTTGGCATGTCAATCAAAAAGGTGGATACAACTATAGGAAGATTGAGCAGATGCCACTTGACGAACCTTATGTTACAAATGATATCAAAGGCTTTTTCACTTGCTACTGTGAGAAGTACGAATTAATCAACAAGCGTTACCGCGAACTCTTCCAAAAAGACACAGTTGAAAACCCCAACTGGGCTCCATCACATGTTTCCGATCATTGGTTGGAGGAGAATCTCAAGGTGACCGCCATCAAGCACCATGAGCGCAACTACAAGGAGGCGAAAGCTTTCTATGTTGACAGTCTGTTCAGTGGAAAATAATTAACCATGCACGAACTTCCATTCACAAAAGGAATATTCAAATCCGTGATGCGCAAGGCTGAAAGCGTGAATGCTACAGGAATCAATCGTGTGGTTCTTGAGATAGGAGTGCTTCATGATTTTATTCCTGAGTTTGTGCAGAGATATTGGGATTTCATATCTCGAGGCACTATCGCAGAAGGTTCAAGAGTTGAAATCCGTTGGAAGAACGCAACAGTAATGTGCGGACAATGTAACACGCAGTTCGAAGTGGACAAAGAGACAATGACCGACCCCAAATGTCCTTCCTGTGGATATGAGTTCGGAACTATGCTCTCGGGCAACGAATTAAGAATTATCGGTATAGAAATAGTAAAAGAATAAATATGGATATAGAATACATAGACCTCAAAGAATGCATCCTCGCTGAAAACGAAGGTGATGCACAAGAAGTACGCGATCTTCTAAAAGAGAAGAATGTAATACTTTGGAATGTAATGTCTTCACCAGGTTCAGGAAAGACAACATTCATAACTGATGTCATCAAGCGATTAGGTTCACAATTTCGTTTTGGTGTGATCGAAGCGGACATTGAGAGTACTGTTGATGCAGAAAAGATGCATGCATTGGGAATACCTACAGTACAATTGCGTACCGGAGGAGGCTGCCATCTCGATGCAGCGATGACAATGGAGGCACTTGCAAAGATGCCACTTGATGATCTTGATGTTCTCATTATTGAGAATGTGGGCAACCTTGTGTGTCCTGCAGAGTTTGATGTAGGTGCTAATATTGCAACTATGCTTCTCTCGATTCCCGAGGGTGATGATAAGTGCATCAAATATCCACTTATGTTTACAGTCACCAAAGCTGTGTTTGTTACAAAGATGGATGTTGCTCCATATTTTGATTTCAATTTTGAAGCACTTGAGAAAAACAGCCATCGCTTAAACAATGACCTACGTATCTTCCCTGTTTCTGTAAAAACCGGAGAAGGTATGGATGAAGCGGTCGAGTGGTTAAAACAACAATTTAACTAAGTAACTATTATGGGATTATATCGTGACCTCCTAAAACGTATAGACGAACTCTCATACGGATTTCCTAAATCTTTCATCGGAGCAGATATCATGCTTATAAAGAAGATATTCTCCGAAGAAGATGCAAAGGACTATCTTCTTATGGGCAAACGCTACGAGACTGCTGCTCAATATGCTGAGAATAATGGTTTTACAGAAGAAGAGGCTAAGCAGAAACTCGATCGTATGGCAATGAAAGGCCTTATCTTCCGCCGTCATCGTGAACATGGTGATGAATATGGTCAGTTCCCATTCGTAATGGGATTCCTTGAGTGGCAAGGCACTCGAAACGAAGATAAGAGTTGGTTGTATTGGACTGCTGCATATATGGCAACTTCTCGTTGGGGAAAACGAATGACTCAAACTATGCCATTCTATCGTACCATTCCTCAACACCCAGAGATGGTGAGCGGTTCGGTCATCAAGCCATACGATAATATTGAAGCTCTTCTTGATAAACATTACCGTTTTGCTGTCGGTCATTGTGTTTGCCGAATGATGGACCGTGCTATTCCTGGCAATAAGTGCAATCACCCTACAGAAACATGTATCGAGACTGATGACTATGCTACTTTCTTCATCGAAACAGGTATTGGTCGGGAGATAACAAAGGAAGAAGCACTCAAGATTCTTCGTGATGGTGAAAAGGATGGCCGTATCATCCAAGCAACCAACTCGCAAGATGGTGAAAACTTCTGTTCTTGCTGCGGTTGTGGTTGTGGTATGCTCAAGATGCGAAAGATGTTCCCTGGACCAGCCAATAATATTTGGAGCAATCATTACTGCGAGATTGATTATGATAAGTGTATTGGTTGCGGAAAGTGCGTGCCTCGTTGTCCTTTTGAATATATCAAGCAGGAAAAGAAACCTACTTGGACCAATTCCAAAGGCAAACTCGTTCGCAAAGTCTCCATCGACCAACAGAAGTGCCTCGGTTGCGGACTTTGTGTTTCTACTTGTCCAACAAAAGCAATGTCGCTTATCCAGAAGTCTGAAGACAAGCTCTACACACCTCCAGAGACCTACGACGATGCAATGGAAATATGGGAGGCAACTACAAAGAAAGACTACAATAAATTCAAATAATCGCTTTCGTAATTTATTCTAAAATAAAATATTACATAATGGATTCAAAACTTTTTACACCATATAAACTCGGCCCTATCGAACTTCGCAATCGCACTATTCGTGCGGCGGCGTTTGAGTCGATGGGCAAGAATTTCAGTCCTACTCAGGAACTCAAGGATTACCACGTAAGTGTTGCAAAGGGTGGGGTAGGTATGACTACTCTTGCCTATGCGGCCATCAGCCGAGGAGCAATATCATTCAATAGCCAACTCTGGTTGAGGGACGAGATTATTCCAAGTCTTCGTGACATTACAGATGCCGTTCATGCAGAAGGAGCTAAGGTGGGAATTCAGTTGGGACATTGTGGAGATATGAGCCACTGGTTCACGGCTGGCTGCTTCCCAGTTGGCCCATCGTATGGATTCAATCTGTATTCCCCAACTCTCGTGCGAGGTCTACGAAAGAAGGAATTGCCAGAAATTGCCAAAGATTTCGGTCGTGCAGTAGAAATATGCCATCAGTCAGGATTTGATGCTGTCGAGGTTCATGCTGGTCATGGTTATCTCATCTCGCAGTTCCTTTCTCCATACACCAACCATCGTCATGACGAATTTGGCGGCTCACTCGAAAATCGTATGCGTTTCATGAATATGTGTCTTGACGAGGCTAAGGAAGTTTGCCTTAAGCATAATATGGCTATGCTCGTTAAGCATAATATGGAAGACGGTTTCAAGGGTGGTATTCAAGTACCTGAATCGATTGAAATTGCAAAGGATATAGAACGTCATGGAGCTGATAGCATCGTGCTTTCTGCAGGATTTGTAAGCAAGGCTCCAATGGCAGTCATGCGTGGTCGTATTCCTACAAAGACTATGGCTTATTATATGCCTCTCAAGAGTTGGCCTCAAAAACTTGTCATCTCTCTCTTTGGCAATTGGATGATTAAGCAATATGAATACGAAGAGTGTTTCTTCCTCGAGAATGCAAAGAAATTCCGCAAGGAACTCACAATGCCTCTCACTTATGTTGGTGGACTCGTTTCTCGCGAAGGCATCGAGCGTGTTCTCAACGAAGGTTTCGAAACTGTTCAGATTGCACGTGCTCTTGTAAACGATCCTGATTTTGTCAACAAACTCCGTCTGGGCGACATCAATACTCGTAGTGGTTGCGACCATCGCGATTACTGTATGGCTCGTATGTATTCCGACAAAATGATTTGTTGCCACAACTGCAATGATATTCCTGAGAAATTATGGAAGGAACTTCGCTCAATAAAGTAATCGTAATAACTGGTGCAACTGGTTCGATGGGTAAGGTGGCAACTCGTGAGATGGCTCGCGAGGGCTATACCGTCATCATGGCTTGTCGTAACCTTAAGAAGGCGGAAGCTGCTAAGAATGAAATACTTGCCACTCTTCCTGATGCCCAACTCGAAGTGATGCATCTCGATTTGTCATCACAAGCTTCAGTTCGCACTTTCGTATCACAACTCGACGGCCGTTCCATCGATTCGCTCTTCTGCAATGCTGGATATATGGCTCGCGAATACTCCCTCTCAGTCGATGGATATGAGATGGATATGGCAACCAATTATCTTGGCAACAAACTTCTTTGCGAACTTATCCTTCCTCTCATGCCTACGCGCGCGCATATAGTTAATATGGTGTCGCTCACGGCAAAATACGCTCATTTTGATGAGAATTGGCAACAATGGCCTAAGTCCAAGTTCTCCCAACTCGGCACATACGCAAGTTCCAAGCGTGCCCTTCTTCGGTTCTCGCTCCAATTCGCTCAAGAACATCCTGATATTTATATCAATGTTGCCGACCCGGGTATAGTCGACTCCAACATGATATCGATGGGTCGGTGGTTCGATCCACTTGCCGACATCTTCTTCCGTCCTTTCATCAAGTCGCCCGAACAAGGAGTCTATCCCGCTCTTCAAGCACTCCACACCGATGAGACTGCTAAATACTTTGTTGGCAAGAAGATCAAACCTATAAAACCCTAACTCATATCTCATAACTCATAACTATTTAACTCATAACTATTAACTAATGTCCTGTTTTATCGTTCCACTTATTCAATCAGTTGCAACAACAGCAGCTCGCAAGCATTCTCAAAAGAAAACAACTCAAAATGCATGGACCAAGAATCTCCCAAAACTCGAACTTATGCTTTGGGGTGGTTCGGCTATGCTTATTGTCGATCATATCATCAATGGTGAGATTACATGGCAATATCCTTTCTTTACTGCATTAGGCCAACAAGGCGGTCTGGAAATCATGCTTTCCGAAATGCTCTCTGTTGGTGTTCCTATGTCTGTCGTCATCACGCTCATCTATACATATCTTGTTTATCGTGATAGTAAGGTGAAAGAAGGTGTTATCAAAAGATAAAATCTTTTTGGATGAAAAGATTGTTTGTATTTTTCGCATTCGCAATATGCGTTTTATTTGCTAATGCCGCAGTATCTATCAAGAGTGTATCTGGTTGGTTTGAAGCTGGTTATGTGACATGGTCTGCTATGAGCGGTGCAACCAACTATAATGTTTACATTGCAAAAGATGGTACATCTGATTGGACCAAACTCGACAATGAACTCGTTCGTAAGTATCCTGATTATTATCGTGCTGATGCAGTCGGTCTGAAGGCAGGCAACTATCGTTTTAAGGTTGTTCCTGTAGTCAATGGAAACGAATCATCATCTAATGCTGCTACTTCTTCTGTTTTTACCGCAACTGCTCACGACCGTTCTGGTTTTGCTCATGTAGGAATGAGCGGTGGCATTGGTGCCTATAAGAATGATGGTACGTTGAAGAGTGATGCAAAGGTGATTTATGTTTATGCAAATAATGCAAAGACAGTTAGCACAGAGGTCATTACTTCGAGCAAGGGATCAAAAACCACAGCAAAAGGTCTTCAGAACATTATTAATTTATATCAGAAGGGTTATGACAAGACTCCACTTGACATTCGTATTATCGGAACAATCAAGGATACTGATATGGATGCTCTTCTCTCTACAGGTGAAGGCCTTCAAGTGAAGGGAAATACTGAGTATTCCGAAATGCCTATCACATTCGAAGGTATTGGTGATGATGCTGCTATTCATGGATTTGGCATTCTTTGTCGTAATTGCAAAAGCACAGAATTCCGCAACTTTGCCATAATGCTTTGTATAGACGACGCCCTCTCGCTCGATACTGGCAATTCAAATGTATGGATTCATAATATGGATTTGTTCTATGGAAATGCAGGTAGCGCTGCAGACCAGGCAAAGGGTGATGGAACGGTTGATATTAAGGGCAAATCAATGAATTGTACCGTTTCCTACAACCACTTCTACGACTCAGGCAAGTGCTCTCTTGGTGGTATGAAGAGCGAGACAACTGATTGTTGGATGACTTATCATCACAACTGGTTTGACCATTCGGACTCTCGTCATCCACGTATCCGAACTTGTTTCTATCATGTGTATAATAACTACTTTGATGGCAATTCAAAGTATGGAACTGGTGTGACAATGGGAGGTTCAGCATTCGTAGAGGCAAACTATTATCGCAACTGCAAATACCCTATGCTTATCTCTTTGCAAGGAACTGATGCCGAAGGTGATGGCACATTCTCTGGTGAAAGCGGTGGTGTAATTAAAGCTTATAACAATCGGATTGTCAATGCAAAGAAGGTTCAATATTACACTAACGGACAGACCGACGGAAAGTGGGATGCTGTGCTTGTACAGAGTCGTGATGCTGCGGTTTCGGCAGTTGCTCTTTCTGGAGGAACAAGTTATAATTCTGCTGCTGATGCTGCTGCAAGAAGTGCTGTTCCTGCTTCGGCTATTGATAGTCCTTCGCAGATTCCGAGCATCGTTCGTGGTTCGCTTGGTGCTGGTCGAATGAACCATGGCGATTTCAAATGGACATTCCTCAATTCTGCTCAAGATGAGAATTATAAAGTTATCAGCGAATTGAAGTCTGCACTCCAGTCGTATAAGTCCACTCTCGTTGGTTTTGCTGATGGCACATCAATCAATAATGGTGGTGCTACTTCAACAGTAAACGGTGGTGACGGAAAGGGTGTTGACCAAGCAAAAAATGATGCTCATATCCCTTCTTGGGGAGCAAGTGGCGAACCAAGCGGTGGCGAAACTGGTGGTGGTGAAGTTGAACCAGACCAACCCGAACAGCCTGAAGATGAACTTTCTGAGTCTACTCTCGAATCACTTGTTGAAGAGGCAATTGAACTCAAAGAAAATGCAACTTACACTCTCACTTTAGGAACTGACTACTCAACTTCAGGAAATGGCGCAATTTCTTTTGAATCAAGTAATTCGGATGTGGCTACAATTTCTGCTGATGGCGTGATTACTGCTGTTGCAGAAGGTACTGCTACCATCACAATTTCGCAAGCAGAAGATGATTCGTATAAGGCAGGAACAGCAACTATTACCGTTAGTGTTTCTAAGGAAGAAAGTGGTGAAATCGTTGACCCTGTAGTTCCTTCAGACGAAGTGATATGCTACTTTACAGCTTCTACTAAATCGCCATCATCTGGTATGGTAACTGTTTCGGGAAGTTATTCAAACTCAAAGGGTTCTGTCACATACAAAAAGACTGAATATACGGATTGTGTGAAGATGGAGTCATCAACTCAAATCACAATCACTCCTACTTTTGCTTGTGACATTACACTATATTTTGTTGGAGACGGAAAAAAGGTTGAAGTTGATGGCAATTCATGTGAGATTGATTCTAATAAGAAATTGGTCATTGAAGGAAATAAAAATGAATCAATCACTCTTAAAAAGGTCGATGTCCTTAATCTTTTCCTCATCGTCTTCACTCCAAAATCTTCCGAAGAGCCAACTTACCAAACAGGTGATATCGACAGAGATGGAAGCATTACCATCAATGATGCCGCCGCTCTCATTTCCATCTTGAATGGCACTTCCACCGACCAATTCAACAACTCCGATCTCAATGGCGATAACAACGTGGACATCCAAGATCTCCAACGTTTAATTGAAATACTGATTGGACAATAATCATAAAACATCACATTATAAAGGCGTATCATGAATATGGTACGTCTTTTTGATTAAAAAAGATGGATTTCTTTTGCTTTTTCATGACAAAAATGTAAATTTGCACCAAAATAGAATATCCCAAAAAATCATGAAGAAACGAACACTATCTTTTTTCATCTCCGCTTTCGTAAGTTCAATGATCGCAGTTGCCCAAGTAAGCAACGTTAGTCCTGTGCCTCACGAAGTTACCACAGGCGATATATATCCTATCGTCAAAGGAAAATATATCGAAGGCATCATCGGCAAAGATAAAGCCGTAAAGAAATACAAGAAATTAGTACCTGAAAAAGCCGAGTCGTACTATCTCTCAATCGACAAGAAAGGTAATGTCGTTCTTGCGGCACGCGACGAGCAAGGTCTTTTCTATGGTCAGCAGACTTATCTCAGCATCAAGGAAGATGGAAAACTTCAGGAATGCACTATTCGCGATTGGCCTGATGTGGCTTGGAGAGGCGTTGTGGAAGGATTCTATGGTCAACCATGGAGTCATACCGACCGCATTCGCCAACTCTTCTTCTATGGTCAGAACAAGTTGAATGTATATATCTATGGACCAAAAGACGACCCTTACCATCGCGATCATTGGCGCGACCCTTATCCTCAGGCTGAAGCTCGTGAGATAAAGGATCTTGTCGATGTAGCCAAGGCAAACCATGTCAAGTTCTATTGGGCAATCCACCCTGGAGTGGACATCAAGTGGAACGATGAGGATAGGGATAATCTTATCAACAAACTCGAAAAGATGTACGAACTCGGCGTGCGTTCGTTTGCCGTCTTCTTCGATGATATCTGGGGCGAAGGTGCCAAGGGCGACAAGCAGGCTGACTTGCTCAATTATATTGACAACCACTTCGTTAAGGCAAAGAAGGATGTCTCTCCACTCTTGCTTTGTCCTACCGAATATAACCGCGCTTGGAGCTCAGACGACAGCGAATATCTTCACTCGCTCGGCTCTACTCTCAACAAGGGAATCGAAGTGATGTGGACTGGCAATTCCGTCGTTCATTGCATCGACAAGGAGAGCATGGAATGGATTAACAAACGTATTCAGCGTAAGGGTTATATCTGGTGGAATTTCCCTGTAAACGACTTCGTTCGCGATCATATTCTTCTTGGTCCTGCCTATGGTAACGGACTTGATATTGCCGACGATGTAAGCGGATTTGTAAGCAATCCTATGCAGTATGCGGAGAGTTCTAAACTTGCTCTTTTCAATATTGCAGACTACACTTGGAACATGGCAAATTATGACTATAAGTCTTCGTGGGAGAAAGCACTCGTTGACATTATGCCTATCAATCATGATGCTCTCCGCACTTTTGCCACTTACAATGAGGACTTAGGTGCTAATGGTCATGGTTTCCGCCGTGAGGAGAGTCGTGAGTTGGTAGAGGCTGCTAAGGCTGCTTGCGAGGGTGATGTCTCCGGTATCATCCATATCAAGAGGGCATGCGATAAACTCGACGATGCCGCTCGTGTGCTTATCAAGTCGAAGGATAATATCACTCTTGTCAACGAACTCATCCCTTGGATTGTGCAGTCCATTAATGTTGCCAATTATGGAAATCTGATTTGTGATGCTGCCCTGAACAATGATTTGGTTGCCGAAAACTACGACAAGATTAAGGATATGTCCAAGAGGATGTACGACTTGGAAAACGACAAGTCTGCCCTCCATCCTTACCAGACAGGCATCAAGACTGCCACTCGTGTGCTTATGCCAACTCTCAACACCATCCTGAAGAATGCGGTCGAAAAATACAACAAGAAGAACGGAACTGCACTCAATCCAAATGCTGAGTATCAACCACTTCACCTCACTGCAACCGTTCCTCAACTCGCCATGCAACCTATCACGATGAAGGGGAACGACATAGCCGTCACTCCAAGCAACGAGGTCATCAAGTGGCCAAAAGATTCTCATCTCGACATCGCTTTCGATACTGAAATCACTCTCAACGGACTCGATTTTGATTTTGGTGAGTCAAACCAAGCCTCCAACTTCCGTCTCGAAGCACAAGATGCAGAAGGCAACTGGCAGAACATATCGCTTTGCCACTACAAGGAGAATGAAACCACCGTCCATACTGGTGAAGAAATCAGCGGTATGAAGTGCAAGAACCTCCGTCTCACCAACATAAGCGGCAAAGAACTCATGCTCTATTTCAAGTCGTTCCGTTTCAACAAAAAGTAGGATGTGGGATGTCCGTCCATACGGACAAGTAAGTCCATAGTAACGGACAAGCAAGTCCGTACTAACGGACATGTCTTAAGTTCTATGTCTTTGCATATACTTTTTTTAAAAGTTTTTCGTCAAAATAGGTTAACACTCTACCAACACTCTACCAACTCTCTACCTTGGAAGAGAATAAAACCATATGCTATTTCATCATGAACAACAGTAACGAATATTTCGAGTTTAAGGAATTTGCGATCACCCAACGAAATGCGGGAATGAAGGTGGGAACGGATAGTGACCTGCTTGGAACATTGGCCGAAGGAGGTAGTCGTATACTTGATATCGGAACGGGGACTGGTGTGCTTTCGTTGATGATGGCACAAAGGTTTCCGGAGGCTAAGATTACTGCGGTTGAGATAGATGATAATGCTGTGAAGGATGCGAGTGTGAATTTTGCAGCATCAAGATTTGGTGAGAGAATCAGTTTAGTTCATAAGTCGTTCCAGGATTATCTCAAAGAGGCTCAACATGATGATTCGGTCTCTTACGATTGCATTATCTGTAATCCTCCGTATTTTGATAAGAGTCTCGAAAACAAGGATGTAAGTCGTATGAGGGCTCGTCATACTTCGAGTCTTCCGTTCTCTGTGTTGATTGAAGGCGCTTATTCGTTGCTCGAAGAGGGTGGTGTGTTTTCTGTTTGCATTCCACCTGAAGTGTTGAGCGATTTCACTTCGCAATGTATCATCGAAGGGTTTTGGTTGAAAGCCATCTACCGAATAAAATCAGTACCAGAAAAAGCACCTAAGCGCTTTGTTCTGGTACATCAGAAGGGTCGTGTGTTCGACAAAATTGATGAAACACACTGTATGCGAAATTCCGACAAGAGTCGAAGTGATTGGTATTTAGAGTTGATGAAGGAATTTCATAGGAGGAATGAGGAATTAGGAGTTAGGAATTAGGAATTAACTGTTAACTGCTTCCTTCAACTGCTCCAAGGCTTGTTTCAGGGTGGCACGAGGACAACCTACATTGAGTCGCATAAATCCTGTGCCTTCCTTGCCGAACATGGCACCATCGTTGAGCCATAGTTTTGCTTTCTTTTCGAAGAGGTCGATAAGTTCGGGTTGGGAAAGACCGAGGTCGCGACAATCAAGCCATACAAGATAGCTTGCTTGTGGACGAACTGGTTTCACTTGTGGGATATTCTCCTTACAATAATCGATAAGGAAATTGATGTTGCCTTCAAGATAGGCGAGCATCTCCTTTCGCCAAGGTTCGCCGTTCTTGAATGCTGCGATTGTGGCAACTGGTGCGAACATAGTTGCCTCATTAAACTCGCTTGCTTCGAGCCAATGGTAAAACTTATTACGCATTTCATCATTGATGATGATCGACCACGAACTTACGACTCCTGCAATATTGAAAGTCTTTGAAGGTGCTGAGAATGTGATGCTTATTTCTGCCGCTTCGTCGCTAACGGTTGCAAAAGGAATATGTTTGTTGCCGAAGATTGCCATATCACAATGAATCTCATCTGAAATGACAATCAGGTTGTGCTCCTTTGCAAAATGTGCCAACTGCTGAAGCGTTTCCTTGTCCCAAGTGATGCCACAAGGGTTGTGGGGATTGGCAAGAATAAGAAGGCGGCACTTCTCATCACATACTTCGGCGAGATTGTCGAAGTCCATCTTGTAAGTAACCAGTTTGCCATCCTCATATACAGGAATAAGAGGATTCCAAACCACTTCGCGTTCGTTGCCTTGAGGAGTGAGATAGAACGGATGGTAGATTGGTGGTTGTACAATCACTTTCTCGTCGGGTTTGAGGAAGACATTGATAACCATTCCGATACCTTTCACAATTCCAGGTATATAAGTAATCCAATCGCGTTTCACTTCCCATTGATGATGGTCGTAAATCCACTTGATGGTAGTTTGCCACCAATCATCTGGGTCGAGAGTATAACCCAGAACTGGTGTTTCTGTTATCTGACGGAGAAGGGCATCCTTAATGAAATCGGGAGTTTCCCAATCCATATCTGCCACCCAAAGAGGAAGCAGATCGGGTTTGTTGCAACGTCTGACACCTGAGTCCCATTTAAGGGAACTTGTGTTCTTGCGATTTATTTGTTTGTCAAAATTGTACATGATATGAGGTTTGAGTTATGAGTTATGAGATATGAGTTGAGGGTTATTGGGCTTTTGAGAGGAAGTCCAAAATGATTTTGTTGAACTCTTCGGGGCGCTCCATATTGCTCATGTGCCCACAATCGGGGATGACCTTGAAATCAGAATTTGGGAGGGACTTCATCATCGAAGAACGCTTCTTGTTCTCTTTGTCACCTGACAGGAAGAGAGTAGGGACGGCGGGCTTTCGTTGTTCGAGATAAGGTTTGGCTTCTTGAGCATACCAAAGATGCGGTTCGTGATGAAGAAGCGACCAACAATCCCAATCGTTGATGATGGCAGTAAGTTCGTTACGCATATTCTCTGCTTGCGAACCACCACCTTTTATGAGTTGCTCAATCCAGTCTTTACGGGTTTGGTCAATTCCGTTGTGGAGTGCATCACGAATCTTCTTGTCTTGCTTTGCAATCTCGAGCGAGTCGAGTGGGGTGGAAGGACCATTCATGTTTCGGAGACTTCCGCTCGACATGACACAAGAAAGCATTCGGTCGGGATACATACACAACATATCTGCCGCAATAAAACCACCCATCGAGAGTCCGATGATATGCGCTTTGTCGATATGGAGCGAGTCCATAAGTGTGATAATATCGTCTGCGTGAGTTGTGTGTAAGTCTTCACGAAGTCTGGAAGAACGACCATATCCACGCACATCAAGAACTATTACCTTATAATGTGGGGCAAGTGCTTCAATCTGTTTTCTCCACATTCTTCGATCTAAGGAATGACCATGAATCAGAACGACAGGAGCACCTTTACCGTAAGTTTCATAATAAATCTTACCATCTTGAGATACAGGAATATATCCTGACTGTATTGAAGGAATACTTGAAGTCTGAGAGAGAGACTTCTGCGACTCTGTTTCATGCTCAGCAGAAAACTTATAGATGGTAGTTGAGCGATAAGTCTCACCTGGTCTCAGAACCGTTGAAGGCCAATGAGGCTTGTTTGGACTATCTGCATAATGCATAGTTTCGAAACAGATAGCAGAGCGACGAGCGTATGCAATTCCATCCTTACCGATTGAGTTTGCCTTGAGACCATTACCCGAATAAATCTGCAATACAGGTTCGGTAGTCATCACTTCCATCACTCTACCGCTTGTTGGGTCGTAAATGCGTGCCGCAACATGGTTGATGTCGCCCGAATGATTAAGTCGATACGAATGGTCGTAACCTCCAGTTACTTTGAGTTGAGGATCATCGTCGTCAATCCTTGAACCTATTGCTTGAGGTGTGAGGAAATCGAAAGGAGTATTCTTAACAGACGCTAAGGCTCCTGTCACACACTTTTTCGAATCATACAATGCGATGCTGTCGGCATCAATCATCAGTTGTTGATTGAGGACGGTATTGTTGAAATTGCCCGATATATTAAAGAAGGAATGATTCGAAGGATTAAGGACGGTTGGCTTGGTGGTAGTTGCTTCGTAGTCAATCCTTAGTTCGTTGTTGTCGGTTAGGGTATAGGTGACGGTTAAAGTGAGTTCGCCAGGGAAACCGCTTTCGCCATCGGGAGAGATGTATTGGAGGGAGAGGGAATTCGGAAAATCGAATAATCGATGATTCGATAATTCGATATTTCGATATTTCGAAACTTTGGAAGGAATGAGACGCCAGGTGCGATTGGCAACCCCTGGCTTTCCACCATGGGAGCAATGACCATTTGACTCGGCATCGAGATGGTAGGTGGTGCCGTCAAGGGTGAACTGAGCCCCTAAAATTCGACCGATATATCGTCCCACAATAGCACCATAATTCTGCTTGTACTTGGCATAACTCTCCAAGGTGTCGTAACCACAAACTATATCTTCGCTCTTCCAATCCTTATCGGGCACACAAAGAGACACGATGCGTGCTCCGTAGTCGGTTACGGTCATCGTGATTCCTTGATTATTGCTTAGTTTGTAGAGATGGAATGGTTGTGCTTCAGCATTAAGGCACAATAATGAGAGAAGAGAGAGTGTTATTACTTTTAGTTTCATAGGACTTTGTAAATAGTTAGTGTTAAAGTAATTATCATTTACTTTATCAACTTACGAGCAACCTTAACACACTTCTTTCTGTCGCCTTCAGTAAACTCAGGATGATTGAATGTTCCACCTTTTTCGATAGTGCCTACAATCTTGAATCCGCTCCATTTCAGGATTTCCTTCAAAGCATTCACTACGCCTCTTGTCTGCTTTGCCAAGATGTTGAAAGGCCAGAAAGTGCTCGAAGTGCTGATGAGGACTGCCTTCTTTCCCTTGTGCATTGCAACTGGAATTGCCCATTTGTTTTCGCCCATCATACCATAAACCATACGGTCGAAGAGCAACTTCAACTGACCCGGCATATTGCCCCAATAACATGGAGCACCTATGACGATGGCATCACATTCGGTGATGAGTTTCAGTATGCGTTGGGCATCATCTTCAGGAAGGACACAATTATGCGACGAACGGCACTTCATGCAAGCAATACAAGGCTTGACACTTAGTTTCTTCACTTCTTCGTAATAAACGGTTGTGTTGTTCGATTCAAGTTCTTCGCGAATTATGTTGAGCATTTGCCAGATATTGCCGTTAGGGCGAGGACTTGCATTTAGAATGAGGACTTTCATGATAATGTTTTATTTGGTTAGTAATTCTGCTACTTTTTCAAGATACTTCTTGTCTGTCTGGTCAAAAGTGTTCAGGTGTTCACTATCAATATCAAGAACAGCAACCACTTTTCCGTCTTTGATAAGAGGAACTACAATCTCCGACTTTGAAGCACTGCTGCATGCTATATGACCTGGGAATTGTTCTACATCAGGAACTACGATAGTCTCTGCTTTCGACCATGTTGTGCCACAAACACCTTTGCCCTTACGAATGCGAGTGCAAGCAAGAGGACCTTGGAATGGAGCAAGTACGAGAACTTCTCCTTCAGGCACATCCGCTGGAATCACCCTATAGAAACCCACCCACCAAAAATGGAA
>DCIW01000156.1 GCA_002317225.1 Prevotellaceae bacterium UBA1716
TCAAAAATAATCTTCGGGCATGTCAGCTCAAACAACTGACCATTCTCGAAGAGATCGACCGCATCTGCAAGAAGCACAAGATAGAATATTGGCTCGATGGAGGCAGTATTCTTGGTGCTGTGCGTCATGGCGGATTTATTCCGTGGGACGACGATATCGACCTTGCGATGCGTAAGGAAGAACTCGAACGATTTATAAAGGTTGCCCCATCCGAACTGCCTGAGCATCTCTTCCTCCAGACTCCTGAGAGTGATCCTTCGTGCAAGGAACCTATTATTAAGGTACGCGATAAGAACTCCATCTATATCGAAAGCACTGACACTTTCAATGCAGAATACCAGAAAGGACTCTTCGTCGACATCTTCCCTTTCATCGACTATCCAACGGTTTCTCGCTCTTGGGTGAAGAAGGTGGCAAAAGGTATTTCGGTAAGTTATAGCATCTTGCATGCTCAGCATTATTATTCTGCGAGGGCATTCTTCGAATACTTCTATTTCGGAGCAAAATATCTTCTGCTCAATGCTGTTTGGAAAGTTGTATGTGCTGTTCGACCACATGATACATATATCTCTAACATATTGATAAATAATGGTTATGGCATCATGCATCGTCAGGATTCCATCTTCCCTATCGGTACAATTGAGTTTGAAGGTAAGGTGTTTGCTGCACCAAACAATCCTGATGCATATCTCAAAGATCTATATAAGAACTATATGGATGTACCGCCTGAAGACAAGCGTAAAATCCATGCAATATTCATCGAACCAGAACTGATAAATGAGTGAATCTTCATTAAAGGATAAGGCAGCTAAAGGTTTCCTCTGGGCGGCAGTAAATAATGGTGCCACTCAGTTGTTGGGAGCAATCTTTGGATTGGTCTTGAGTCGTATTCTTGATAAGGGCGACTACGGACTGATCAACATGATTCTTGTCTTCTCTGCTGTCGCTACTGCTCTTCAGGATAGCGGTTTTGTTATTGCACTTATAAACAAGAAGGATGCTACTCACCGCGATTACAATTCGGTATTTTGGTTCAATATCGGTGTGAGTGCATGCATTTATGTGATTCTTTTCTTGTGTGCTCCGCTTATTGCTGATTATTTCAACGAACCGATTCTGACAAAACTCTCACGCTATTTCTTCCTTTGTTTCTTTATAGCATCATTCTCTATCGTACCACGATCTATACTTCTCAAACAACTCAAACAGAAGGAATTGGCAGTCATGGGACTTGGTGCTCTCATCATTTCCAATACAGTAGGACTTGTGATGGCTCTCAGCGGAATGGCATTCTGGAGTCTTGCCACTCAGACCATCCTCTTCAATCTCTGCATCAGCATACTCTCGTGGTATTTCTCGGGATGGAGACCAAGTCTCAATATCTCTATGCAACCAGTCCGTGAGATGTTTGGTTTCTCGAGCAAGATGCTTGTTACGTACATATTTAATAATATCAACAACAACATCTTCTCGTTCGTTTTCGGAAAGATATACACTAAGGACGAGGTGGGTACGTATAGTCAGGCAAACAAATGGAATCTGATGGGTGCAAACACTATTGTCGGTATGGTGCAAGGAGTGGCGCAACCAACTTTCGTGCAGGTAATTGATGATCACGAACGTCTGTGCCGTGCTTTCTCCAAGATGTTGCGTCTCACATGCTTCATTGCCTTCCCTGCTATGTTCGGAATGGCATTGGTAGCAAAGGAATTTATCATCATAGCTGTAACCGACAAATGGATTGAGAGTGCCGAACTGATGCAGATTCTCTGCGTGGGAGGAGCCTTCTTGCCTATCGCCACTCTCTATTACAATATGATTCTTTCCAAGGGAAAATCAAACGTATATATGTGGAACGTGATAGCACAGGGATGTACCATCCTCACCACTATCCTCACCGTCCACTACCTCGGTGGCACCATGCGTCAGATGGTCCTCTCCTACGTCTGCATCATCATCCTCTGGGTAGCCATCTGGCACTTCTTCGTCTGGCGCGAAATCAAGTTCTCCTTCCTTCAGGCATTGAAGGATATCCTCCCCTTCCTCCTCATCTCCGCAGGCACAATGATTGCAACATATTTCATCACACGAGGTATTGAAAATCTTTACATTCTCTTAATCTCGAGAATCATTCTTGCTGCAGTCATCTATATCTCAACCCTTTGGATTCTTGGAGCAAATATATTGAAAGAGTGTCTAAGTTATTTAATAAAGAAGAAATCATGAAACGCAATATCGCCATAGTTTTAGCAGGAGGTTCCGGTCGCCGAATGGGAACAAACGTACCGAAGCAGTATTTGGAGATTCGTGGCCGTATGGTCATCGAGTATGCTATCGATGCGTTTGATAGGAACGAGAAGATAGATGAGGTGGCAGTCGTGGTGAGTGCTGATAATGTGGAAACTATGCAGGAAATAGCCTCTCAGAATGACTGGAAGAAACTTAAGCATATTCTCGTGGGAGGTAAGGAGCGTTACGACTCAAGCCTCTCTGCCATAAATGCTTACAAGGACGAAGAATGTAATATCATCTTCCACGATGCTGCACGCCCACTCGTTACCCAGAAGATAATAGATGATGTGGTAGAAAAACTCAAGACTTGCCAAGCAGTAGGAGTTGCCCAACCATCAGTCGACACCATCCTCTTCGTCGAAGATGGCTGCATCAAGAGCGTTCCTGACCGCAACACCCTCCGCAGAGCACAAACTCCACAAGGCTTTGATATCAACATCATCACCAATGCTTACGAAATCGGACTTCAAGATCCAAATTTCAAAGCAACCGATGATTGTGGCATCGTCCTCAAATATCGTCCCGACGTCCCTATCCACATAGTCGATGGAGACGAAGCCTGCATGAAGATAACCTATAAAGAAGACACAAAACTCCTCGAACAATATCTGGAGCCCCTCCCAACCTCCCCCAAGGGGAGGAGCTTGTAGATACTGAGACAAGCGTAGTAAACAATTAGCAGTGAACACTATGGATAATACCACCAAAGATAACACCCTTTATGTCAGTAACCTTCACCCCTCCCTTTTAATGGGAGGGGCTGGGGGTGGGTCTGCTGTAGATGGGTCTGCCCCCATCGCCATGTTTGTCTACAACCGTCAAGACAACACCCAAAAGACCATAGAACATCTCCTTGCAAACACCCTTGCACCCGATACCGACCTCTTTGTCTTCTCCGATGGAGGCAAAGATGAAAAGTCATGGAAACTGGTCAACGAAGTGCGTACCTATCTCCACAAAATAAAAGCTGAAATCGAAATTTCACACGCCCTCCGTAGCATGACCATCATCGAGCGTCCCGAGAATATCTACCTCGAACGCAACATCACCGAAGGTATTGCCCAAATCTTCCAAGACCATGACCGTATCATCGTCCTCGAAGATGACATCGTCACCTCCCCCTACTATCTCCAATACATGAACGATGCCTTCGAAATGTATAAAGATGTACCTAAGGTTATGCATGTAGCAGGATTCACAAATCTTGACCTAA
This sequence comes from Prevotellaceae bacterium UBA1716, assembly GCA_002317225.1. GTDB lineage: Bacteria > Bacteroidota > Bacteroidia > Bacteroidales > Bacteroidaceae > Minthosoma. The sequence continues at coordinate 3,506 of DCIW01000156.1, forward strand.
GCCCCCTATCCCCCCAAGGGGGCACGCCTTCCGGAGAGCAATCCAATACCACGCGCCAGCACGCCCCCTTGGGGGGTCGGGGGGCTTCCTATTTCACCCCTCACCCATCCGGTTGGGGCTGGGGCACATGGCGCGACCGTTGGCAGCAGCATTTCATCCACTTCAAAACTCGCGAAGAAGCTCTCCAAGGCATGACCCTTGAGGATCAAAATGCCATCCAATACGGAGGTGTATTCCCATGTCTCAAGAGCTTGGACAAGAACCCAATTCCATGGGATATCTGTTGGGAGATAGCCATCTACAAAGCTGGCGGATTGTGCCTAACGCCTTACCATACTCTCGTTCGCAATATAGGTCTCAAGAATGGTACCCACTTCAAGTCCTTCGACCTTCTCCAACGCTACGAATTCGACCGTGCCCCCCTTTCAGAACCTATCCACCTCACCAAGGTCGATAATCCTCAGAAGAACCCACAAATCGAAGCCCTCTTTGCCGAAGCCATCACCGACTGGGGCATCCGCTACACCCCACTCGGCAAAATCGTGCGTAAGATTTATAAGATGGTGAAAAGGAAAAAATAAGTTAGTTTTTATTTTTATCCTACACTTCCTACACTAATATTAGGGAAGAGTAGGTACTCAAAACGATAAAAATTAAGCAAACTCGCAATAAAAAAGAAAAAAGTTTTAGACATGTGAAGTTTTGCCACTATTTGGCAAAGCTTTGCCATAGTGATGGCAAACGTTTGCCAAATAGGCGCAAGCACCTTAACACCTTTATATACAAGGGATAAGATATGGTTTTGCCAAAACTATAACGTATAGAGAGAAAACTTGCAAACACAAAAATAATTTCGTACCTTTGCAAAGAATTTCGGAGAGAGAACAGATTGTTTCGGGGAAATGATGTGTATCTTGAAGATTTCAAAAAACGTTTTTATTAACCATTTAAACTGATGTATTTATTTATGTCTAAAACAATTTTCATGACCGAACGTCAGCTCGAGTTTGAGAAGCTCCAGCAGTTCATCAATGAGGAGTACATTGTACGAAACAATGTCATCCTCGGAATCCCAGAGATTCGAAAGAAGAACTCTGATTATTCGGAGTTCGAAAGTATCACAAAGCGTACCATCGCGAGTATCACCCTAGATGCTATCAAGGAGGGTATTGATGTCAAGAAGAGTGATGTGCAGCTCATCCTTGACTCGAGTTATGCACCCGACTACAACCCTGTGGAGGATTACCTTCAGAACACAGGCACTTGGGATGGTCACGACTACATTGGCGACTTTGCCGATCGCAT
>DCIW01000067.1 GCA_002317225.1 Prevotellaceae bacterium UBA1716
TAGGAGCGAGCTGCTGGGCTTTTCCGAGAATTGAAGTAGTCGAAGAGCCATCCCAATTGCGGAGGTTGTTGGTGTATGTGAGGGCGAAGTTAGTTGAGAAGCGGATACGGTCGCTCACATCGTAGTCAAGAACGAGTCGGGTAGTGAGTCGGTCGAGTCTCTGCTTGATGATGGTACCGGTCTGGTTGTCATAACTTCCCGAGATGCGGAATGTTGCCTTCTCACCACCACCAGTGATGTTAAGGTTGATATTGTGAAGCATACCGAACTGCGAAACTTGTCCCACCCAATCGGTGTTGTTGTTCCAGTTCTCGTATTCAGCCCACGACTTGTCATAGTTGAGTTCGGCCATCGAAGTGGTTGCAGTCGAAGACTGAGTAGGGTTGTAGAACTCCTCCTTCATCAACATGGTGTAGTCATCACCGTTCATGAGATTGTAACCCTTTGGCATCCAAGTGCCTGTAAGCTTGTATGAGAGATTGACCTTAGTCTTGCCTCGTATACCACGCTTTGTAGTGATTTGTATCACACCATTAGCACCGTAAGCACCCCATATTGCAGTAGCTGCAGCATCCTTGAGTACCTGGATGCTGGCAATATCATCCACATTGACAGAGAGGAGCGATGCATATTGTTCTTCGCTTGCATTCTGAAAGTCAAACGATTCATCAGGATTGTCGAAAATCTTGTCATCCACCACGATGAGCGGATTTGCATCTCCGTTGATTGTAGTCACACCACGGAGTCGCATCTGTGTTCCTGCACCGAGGTTACCCGAGTTGGCAACGATGTCAAGACCAGCGATTTCACCCTGGAGCACCTCATCTGCTGATGTGAACGAGAGACCTTCCACATCTTCCATATTGAAGGTTTGAGTGGCGGTTGTCATTTCACGCTGAGGAATTACGAGTCCTCCCGATGCCTGCTTCTTTGTAGCTTTCACCACAACATCCTGAAGCACGGTCTTCGAACCCATCTTCACCTTGAACACGCGTTGGTTGCCGATATTGAGCGTAACAGTCTCATTACCCACATAAGAGATAACGAGCTTGTTCTTAGGACTCTTGATGGCAAGTGAGAAGTTACCCATCATGTCTGTCACGGTATGTGAGATGATACGGTTGTTGGCATCTCGTTCCACAACATTTGCAGCAGCGACTTCTCCAAAATCATCTGTGACCTGTCCGCTGATTCTGACTCCCTGTCCTTGTGCGTTTGCACTCAGACTCAGCAAGCTCAGCAGCACTGTCAACAGAAAGGCTGTCAACTTATTGCCTTGTATTCTGCTTGTCGAAATATATCTGAACATAGTAGTATTTTCTTGTTGTTTATCTTCTAACTGGTTTCTTCACATTCTTCGAACGTTTCTTTGCGCTCTTGATGAACTCAGAAGTAGGGTCATCATTACTCCATGCAGCATCATAACGCTTCGAAGCAGCGATATAGAGCGGTTCTGTGATTTCGTGAACAGCACAGAACGAAGAAGTAGCTATTGAAGTTGCATTCTCACGCTTGGCGTTGAGCCAGTAGTCGCGTGTCATTATATTAGATAGGTGGCTGCCGTCGTTAGCAATTACAGAATGCTGCACCTTAGCAGCATCTGTGATGACAAGTTTGCCACTTCCACCTGTTACCGACACTTCCTGAGCGAGACCGTATGCGTTAGTGTACAGACTCTGGTATTTTTCAGTAGTGCCCTCATTGTCTGCATAGAGAGCATCATTCTGGAAGTGGTAACGGCAGAAGTTTTTGAGTGCCAATACCTTTGCCTTCAAAGTAGATGCGTATGGTTCAGGGCATCCGCCCTCGTTCTCTGGAGAGAGAGCCTCGAACACTTCATTTATCTGATCCCAACTTGGCAGACCTGCAGCGTAAGCCATATCCATAGCAGCGTTGTCAGGTGCCCAGAGTGTGTAGTTGTAAGTGTTGAACATCTTTACGTTGCCATCCACTGCATCAAGCGAGTGGTACGAACCATCCTGCTGACTGAAAATCTGATACTGTGCCTGCTCTGTAGTGCCGAAGTCGTTGAGTTCGGCAGAAATGCCAATCCAACTGAGCAACTCAGTGTTTGCAAAACCACCGCAAGCCTCGTAGAACTTGCTGAATCGTGGAGTTTCGCGAAGCACCTGTGCCACACTCTTGATGGTAGGCTGGATAATATGGTCGATGCGGTAAGAAACACCGTTTGCCTCGTTGTATATCTCTTCAACCGAAGCAGGTTCCATACCATTGTCGATAGCGGCTCCACTATAAATCTTAGCACCCTTCTTATTGCCACCGTCCACACGGATTTCTCCACCGTTTTTAGTCTTGTAGTAGTTGTTCTTGCCAATTTTCTCTCCAGCTGGAAGCACTACAGTATGGTAGTTGAGGATATCGGTGAGTGCTGACTTGATTCGTGGGTTAGGAGATGATACCGTACCGATTTCCACTGCACCTACACGATCACCGATAGTGCCATCTGCCACGTTGTAGCGGAACGACTCAGCCTGAATCTTAGGTTCGCTCTTCTTTGTTGCATCATAATAAATATGGAGCACCTCAGGTTGCGAATGTCCAAGGGTGGTAGGATCGAGATAATACTGGTCGAACGCCTCGTCATCTGGGATGAAGAACGCATAGTTCGCTTTCATTGCCAAGAGGAAGTACTTGAAGTCGAGCGAGAGATACGAAGCAGTTGAACTTGAGTGCCAGTCCTGTATTGCCCAGTTCATCACCTGCATGTCTTGATAAGTAGATGATGGAGCAAGTACTGCACTGTACTCATCTGGTGCAATCATCTTGTTGAGCTTGTAGACTACACCGTTGTTGGCAATCTTAATATCATAACCGCCGTTTTCCTTCTTCTCGAGTTTCTCCATGTTCATTCCGAGGTTCTCCGAAGCATCGTTTATGATACTTGTGAACTTGCTCGGAACAGTTCCCACGAACGAAGCCTGCTGCAAGTTACGTACGAAAGCAGTCAGGATAGATGGTCGGGTAGAGTAGAGGGAGTCGAGGTTGTCATAGAGGTTCTCCTTTGTGTTAGGCTTCTTGCCATACACGTTGATAAGGAATTCGCCTGTACCGCCCGGAAGGAAATAGTCCTCTACTGCCTTGTCGGTAGGCACGAACATAGCGGCGATGTCGTTTATCTGACTTTGGTCGCCTGTCTGATTGTATGCGCTGCTTGGGTAGTATTGGTTCCATCCTGGGTCGAAACGGAGCACCTCGGTAGTAGCCTTAGCAGCACCATTTGGGTCGGTGATGAGCGGTTCACCCTGCGAACGCGAACTCATGTATCTGAGTTGCATCACCGAGTCACGCAGTGCAAGTCCGTACTTGGCAGCCTCGTTGCTGTTCTGCTGCACCCAGTCGTTGTAGGTTACAGTAGTTGCGTTGTCGTAATAAGGAGTTGCGTAATAATCGAGAATATGGCTGAAATATTTAGTATTGCCCTGTTTTGCAATGACTTGTGCCATATTGCCCGGAGGAAGAAGAACGTTCTGCACCTGATGGATGTAGCCGTTCATACAGGTGATGTCCGAATTGATAATCTTGTTGTCGAAGATAAATACGTTCTTTGCTTCGGCATCATACTTTTCGCCTGTAAGTATCTCAAAGTCTGAGTTTTCACCGGTAGTTGTGATGGCGTTGTTCACCATCTGCTCACGGGTGAAGTGTACGAGCATTGGAGTTGTATTGTCACATACTGCATACACATTCTTTCCGTTCTGTCTCCAGTAGTCCCAGTAGCGGTTGTTCTGTGGCATCTCGGCAGGTGAGATACAGCGTACAGTGTCTATCACGCTGATGTTTGTAGGATGCTTAATAGCCACACCTTCTGACACATCGTTACCCGTACTTGCATTTGCAAGCATGTTCACGAGCAAAGCATTGTCGAGCATCGAATTGTACAGAAGGAGTTTCTTCTGTGCGAATGTCAGTTTCTCATAACTGCCCACTCCCCATTCGTTGCTCTTGAAGAAACGTTCGAACGCCTCATCATTAGCGGGGAAGATGGTCTTGCTACCTGTCCGGTTGAGGGTCTCATCATATCCGAGATCATCAATCAACCTTAGGTAGTAGCTGAACGAACCTGTCAGTTTTGTCTGATCAGGATCCTTCAACTCCGAATAGATGCTACCCCCAAGCCATTCCGGTTTAGAGTCACCATCCACCTCCTGATATTTGTCGACACAACTTGTCTGCATCAACAAAGTCCCAAGGAACAGAGTACCTAAAAATTGTTTTTTCATTCTTTCAATATAGTTTGGTTTATCGTAATTATTCAATGTATAATTTATCGTCTGCAAAATTACCACTATATATGGAATAAAATACGCTACTTTTATTCGAATATTATGTATTTTTGTACATATAGCATACAAATGTATAACTTTTTAACCTATAAATGCCCTTTATTATTAAAATATGTTGCATAAAAACAAGAAAATCGCACTTATCATTCACGATAAGCACGATTTCTATGTTGTTTGAGAGCAAATAATGTTTTTGGAACGGATTACTCATCTCCATTCACTTTCCTCTGTAATTCATTATCAAAATACATCATATCAAACACTGCGAACCTGTCATTTGAAAACAGTTTCGTTCCGAACTTGCCCTCGAATTTTCCTGTATACTCTCCATCATTACAAACCATATACAAAGTCCCAATATTGCTATTATTCTCCTCCTTCTTTATCCAATCCCCATATTGCTTCTTATATCTCTCCATAACACCAAAAACATCATTCGGTGTAGCACCTACAAAAACGATTCTATAAAACATATCATCTTCATCAAACAGCAACCTCACACTATTAAACATCAGTTCATCATACTCCACATTTTCTACCACCACACAATTCTGTCCTTCCTTCTCCAATCCTTCTGTCTCACCAGTAACAGCCGAATAGTCTTTCAACACAAGTCCATTCGCCGCAAGGCTCTCCTGTACCTTTTCCTTGTTCATTCCAAATTCAGCACCCCAAAAACTATGAGGCACGCTATTCTTACCACATGACACCAACATTAAAAGTGTCACTACAACCATGAATATTTTCTTTTCCATTTTCAGTCAAATTTTAGTATTGCAAAGATACACCTTTTTTCTTTCACAACCTACAAAAAAATGTTATAAATTATGATACAGCCCTAATTTAACTCATGTTTCCCATCCCAACGAAAGGTTCATGTAGCTCTTGTTCCTATAGTGTGTACCCTTATGTTCCTATAGTGAGAGAGGTTACACACTATTAGTTCGAAGCCCTTCACACTATAGGAAGAGTAGAGTCAACCTTTAGTCGTATTAAGCACTTGGAGAGTCAACTTCTTATAGTTTTATGAAGAAACAGTGTGGTATTTTGTGTGGTAAATTGAAACTATTTCCGCACTTGTAACCATCATAATATCAACATCTTATGACTTAAATGTGGGAAATGTGGTAAAAAATCTCTGAAACTTTTCCACGCGTATACGCGTAAGAAAGTTTTCAAAGAAAAATACCACATTTACCACATTGCGGTTCTATTGTGTTGTGTGTCAAGAAGATGCAGTGTCTTATTTAAAACGAAAACACCACACAAAATACCACACATTGTACTTTTTAAATGTATCCGTCTCCGGGTTGACCCTT
>DCIW01000031.1:0-2602 GCA_002317225.1 Prevotellaceae bacterium UBA1716
CTTCGATGTAAGGTTGCAGCTTTGCCACCTTGGTCATATTGCCCGAAGTGATTACCGACTTGTACAAATCCCAAAACTCTGCGGGAAAGATCTTATAGAAAACGAATGCAGACAAAGCGTATATCACTATCAAAAGGAACATGATAGGAAGCCAATGTCGCTTGGTCCATTCCCAACCAGATTTGAATATTGATGATAAATCCATTTCTTTAGAGTTATAAGCTACTACTCAAATATTGCTTTGAAACACTTGTCTGCAGCACCTGCATTGCCTCCAATGTAGTCGCCTGCAGCCTTTCCTGCTATGCTGAGAGCATTAGCATCAGTGATAAGAGTATCCATTATCTTTGCAAAACTTTCTGCATCATGATACTCGAACGAACCACCACATGCCTTCAAGTCTTGGGCTTCCTTAAACTTATGGTTGTTTGGACCAAACACAACAGGAATGCCATATACAGCAGCTTCAGGCACATTATGAATACCAACTCCAAATCCGCCTCCCACAAGGGCAATCTTACCATAGCGATAAATGGAGGAGAGTTTGCCGAAGCAATTGACCAGCAAACAATTTGCATCTATATTCGCCTGTGAGTTCTTATCGTTCTCCAAGTCTGTATAGCGAACTACAGTCATACCATTGTCGGCCAAGAGTTTTTCGATGCTCTTCAAGTGCACTTCGCTTATGACATGTGGGGCTATGATAAGTTTCCAATCCTTACGCTGAGATATGTAAGGTATATAGATTTCCTCGTCAGGTCCCCAAGAAGAGCCTGCTATGAAACAAGGATTATCACCCACAAATTGTTCCACAAGTGGAAGATCCTGTGCAGCATTCTTTATATCTATCACACGGTCAAGACGAGTGTCACCTACAACGGTGGTATTTGTGATGCCATGCTGAGCAAGCAACTGCTTTGACGCCTCATTCTGAACAAAAAGATGATCGAACTGACGAAGCACGAAAGTATTGCTCCACCACTTGAAGAAATGCTGCTGCGGACGGAAGATGCTGCTTACGGAATAAACCTTCACACCTTTCTTATGCATCCTGGTGAGGTAATTTGCCCAAAACTCATATTTAATGAAAAGCGCAATCTCTGGATGAGCATATTTGAGGAAAGTACGCACATTGACCGGAGTATCAAACGGCATGTAACAAATTACATCCGCACCTTCGTAGTTCTTACGCACTTCATAACCACTCGGAGAGAAGAAGGTAAGCAGAATCTTGTACTCTGGATGTTCCTTGCGGAGACGCTCCATAAGTGGTCTGCCCTGCTCAAACTCACCCAACGAAGCTGCATGAAACCAAACAACACGATCCTCAGGACGAATATTCGCCTTGAGGATATGTTTGGTCTGCCTCTGTCCCTCAATCATCGTCCTTATTTTCTTTGAGAAAAAAGAAGCAATGTGAGCACAGAAGGCGTATAAGTAAATTAGAAGATTGTACATTAGCCGAGTGTTTCGATGGCAAACTTCATACGATTCACGGTTTCTTCCTTACCAAGGAATGCAGCAAGTTCGTACATATCAGGACCTTGTCCTGCACCAACGAGAGCCACGCGCCATGCATTCCAAGGCTTGATACCTGTCTGCTCTGCCCATGGGTCGATTGCTGCCTTCTGACCTTCAACGGAGAAGTCTTCAATGCCTTCGAGAACTGTTACCATCTGCTGCATCTCATCGGCAGTATTCTCTTTCCAGTTCTTACGGATAAACTTGTCTTCCTTGTCAAACTCAGTTGGAGCAACGAAGAAGAACTTAGTAAGTGGCCAAAGATCGGAAGCGAATGAGATATTACGCTTCTTCTTGTTGCCAAGTCCATCAACATACTCAATTACCTTGAGTTTCATCATACGAACAACTTCAGCCTCTTGCTCTGCAGTTGCCTCGATACCATTCTCCTTAAGCACCTTGTCAAATGCTGGAGCCCAAGCCTCGTCTGGTTGCTGGATAAGGTACTGATGGTTGAACCAAGCAGCCTTAACATAGTCGAACTTAGCACCTGCCTTCGAACATTTAGAAAGGTCAAACAACTGAACCATTTCTTCGAGCGACATGATTTCCTGGTCGTTACCTGGGTTCCAACCGAGAAGTGCAAGGAAGTTGATTACTGCCTCTGGGAGATAGCCCTTCTCACGATAACCAGAAGAGATAGCACCCGACTTAGGGTCGTGCCATTCGAGTGGGAATACAGGGAAACCGAGTTTGTCACCATCACGCTTCGAGAGTTTTCCGTTGCCTATTGGTTTGAGAAGCAATGGGAGGTGAGCAAACTGTGGCATTGTGTCTGCCCAACCAAATGCCTCGTAAAGAAGCACATGAAGTGGAGCAGAAGGCAACCACTCTTCACCACGGATAACGTGACTTACTTCCATCAAGTGGTCGTCAACGATGTTAGCGAGGTGGTATGTTGGGAGATCATCAGCACTCTTGTAGAGCACCTTATCATCGAGGATGCTTGAGTTGATAGTCACTTCACCACGAATAAGGTCATTCACAACTACATCACGACCCGGTTCAATCTTGAATCGAACAACATAAGGAGTGCCCTCAGCAATCATAGCTTCCACCTCAGCCTTGTCGAGGGTGAGGG
>DCIW01000031.1:2625-21508 GCA_002317225.1 Prevotellaceae bacterium UBA1716
TTGCATCATACTGGAAGTTCTCAATTTCAGCACGCTTCTTATCGAGTTCCTCAGGAGTGTCGAAAGCGATGTATGCCTTGTCGTTGTCGAGAAGCACCTTCACATACTTGCGGTAGATGTCGCGACGCTCGCTCTGACGGTAAGGACCGTGGTCGCCACCGAAGCTCACACCCTCATCAAACTTGATGCCGAGCCAGTTGAACGCCTCAATGATATAATCCTCTGCACCTGGAACGAAACGGGTTGAGTCTGTATCCTCGATACGGAAAATGAGGTCGCCGCCATGCTGCTTGGCGAAGAGGTAATTGTAGAGTGCGGTACGAACACCGCCGATATGAAGTGGTCCTGTAGGACTTGGTGCAAAACGCACACGAACTTTTCTTTCTGCCATTTTTCTTTAGTTTTTATTATTCGGTGCAAAGGTACGAAAAAAGCAGCGAATAAACTTGATATTGTTCAAAAACTTTCGAAAAATGCCTATTTCTTCAATATATATTAGTGTCGTTCCTATAGTCTGAAGACTTTCATGCTATAGTGTGAAAGCTTTCATACTATGGTGTGAAAGGCCTAACACTATAGTGTTTTAGCCTTCTCACTATAGGGACAATGCCGACTATTTTTTGTCAGTGAGATATTTTGTGTGATAAAATAGAACTGTTTAATGTATCGTAATTGTAACTGTATCAATCATTTGCGTCCAAAATGTGATAAATGTGATTTAATATTCTTAAAACTCTCTTCACATGCGCATGTGAAGAAAGTTTTAAATAGAATACATCACATTTATCACATTGCGCTTCTATGTATATGTTTTTCAGGCACATACCTTTTGAGACTGTATATAAAAATATCACATAAAAAATCACATTTTGTACTTTCCTAAAAAAGGTTGACTGATTTAGGTCTGTTTCATTTCGCACTACTTCACCTTCACAACCATCTTCTGCAAGTCACTATTGCGACTTGAATTGCCGACCATGACCTCGTATTTGCCAGGAACGACACGGATGGTGTTAGACTCCTCATCCCAACCTTCGAAACTGTTGCGTAGAAGAGGAAGGGTGATGTCCTTCGACTCGCCTGCTGCAAGATGGATGCGCTTGAAGGCACGGAGCGACTTGTTTGGGCCTTCCACATCATCGATGCGGCGAATGTAAACCTGAACCACCTCATCGCCTTCACGAGCACCTGTATTCTTCACATTGACAACTACCTTGTCCTTTGCATACTTAGCCTTTCCAAAAGCAAACTGAGTATAACTCAATCCATAACCAAAGTCGAAGAGAGGAGCATCTTTCATATATCTATATGTACGACCCTTCATCGTATAATCCTGGAAATCAGGAATCTGAGAGTCATCCTTATAGAAGGTGATTGGCAACTTGCCCGAAGGATTCACATCGCCAAAAAGAACATCAGCAACAGCAGTTCCACCCGACTCGCCCGCATACCAAGCCTGAACGATAGCATCAGCATTTTCCGATTCAGGAACAAGTCCCATAGCACTACCCGAACAGTTCACATAAACCAGTTTCTTTCCTGCTTTATGAAGCTTTGCCATAAGGTCGCGCTGAACTTGTGGGAGTTCGATATTAGTGCGGTCACCACCCTTGAAACCAGGATAATTCACACGCATCTCCTCACCTTCCAATCGTGGAGAAATACCACCTACAAACACAACAACATCAGCATCTCTTACAACATCAAATATCTGCTCATCAGTATAGCTAACTGTATGACCCACATCAAAATGCAACACTGCACTACCCTGATTTTGCGAATACTTCAGTTCGACATCATACTTCTTCCCTGCCTCAACAGTGAAAGGAATATTGCGATTACGAACTTTATCCTCATCACGAGGGTTCCAATCGTTGAGCAGAGTGTCGCCACCCACTATGAGCATACAGCGGTCAGAATAGCGGAGCATGAACGAAATCTCCTCTGTGCTGTTGCTATGAAGCTCACCTGTATAAATCGCAGAGAAGTCGTATATGTTCACATTCTGCGAGAAAGCAGTAGCACCGCTATTATCAAACTTCATTGCTGTCTGATAATAAGAGCGAGTGGCAGGGTCGCCTTCGAAATTCTGATTGTTATAATAGTAGCAACCAAGACCAGTATAAATGCCATCAAAACAACGGATATTGTCAAACCAACTATCAGTCACACTCTTCTCCACAAGACCGCAAGCACGGAGGTATTTCGCACTTGGTGCCTTTTCACGAATACCATCAAGAATGGTGACTGTATTGGTTGGGAAACCATTGTAATTGCCCCAAAGCATCACAGAGTCTGCAGCATTAGGACCAAGCACTGCAATCTTCTGATTTCTATTGAGAGGCAATATGTTATCCTTATTTTGAAGAAGAACAATACCTTCTTGAGCAAGGCGAAGCGAGAGTGCCTTATGCTCCTTGCTTGCAATCACCTCAGGACCTATCTTTCGCCATTCGACGAGTTCATCGCTATCAAAATCACCAAGTTCGAAACGTCCTTCGAGAAGTCGGAGAAGACTCGTATTCATCTGTTCTTCGGTTACAAGACCTGCTTTCACAGCATCGCCAAGAGTGCGATAAGCATTACCACATTCAAGGTCAGTACCTGCAATCACCGCTTTCGAAACACCTTCGAGTTTTGTGTCCACCCATTCGTGGGCACCCTTAGTCCAAAAGTCGTTTACAGCCCAACAGTCGCTTGTCACAAGTCCCTTGAATCCCCATTCATTACGGAGTATCTGTTGGAGATAACGATTGCTACCACAACATGGTTCGCTATCAATACTATTGTATGCACACATCACTTCGCGAACATTACCTTCTTGTACAAGTGCCTTGAAAGCAGGAAGATAAGTTTCCCAAAGGTCGCGTGCAGGGAGTTGTTGAACATCAAACGAGTGGCGGTTCCACTCTGGTCCGCTATGCACACCATAATGCTTTGCACAAGCAAACAACTTACGATACTTCGAATCCTCAGGACCTTGCAGACCACGCACCACAGCGAGTCCCATACGGGTTGTGAGATAAGGGTCTTCACCGTAAGTCTCTTGTCCACGTCCCCAACGAGGATCACGGAAGATATTGATGTTTGGAGTCCAGAACGAGAGTCCTTCGTATTGCTTGCAACGGTTATTCTTGCGAGCAATATTATTCTTTGCACGAGCCTCATCGCTCACAGCATCGTAAGCCTTCTGCACGAGTGCATCATCGAATGTCGAAGCCATTCCCATAGTGATAGGAAGCACCGTTGCTGTACCATTACGCCCTACCCCATGAAGAGCTTCGTTCCACCAGTTGAACTGAGGAATGCCGAGTCGCTTGATAGCAGGCGAAGTATGTTCCATAAGTCTTGCCTTCTCTTCGAGTGTCAGTCGTGGGAGGAGGTCCTTTGCTCGTTCTGCAGGAGTGAGATTTGGATTCTGGTATGGAAGTTGCTGGGCAAATGCACCAAACGAAGCCATTGAAGAAAAGAGTGCCACAGCAAGGGTTTTTCTTATAGAAAAAGTAATTGAGAGCTTGTTTATCATAAATAAAAATAGGTATTAAGCCATTATAATAAAGTATGTAATCGTTTGCAAAGATATTAAAAAAACATCGTCCTTACAAACAAATCTTGCAATAATAGGCAATAGATAGGGTATTATTTGGCAGAATGATTATTTATATGTAAATTTGCATCGATAATGGCGATTTGATTCGCTACGATGGCAACACGTTGCACTACGAAAACAAATAAATAAACTATATGAATTTCAATTGGAAAAAACTGGTACCAGACGTACTCTGTGTGGTACTTTTTGCAGTAATCGCATTTGCCTACTTCTCTCCAGCAGTGCTCGAGGGACGCAGACTCGATGGGCACGACCATAGTGCCAACGACGGAATCTCGGTGGAGATAAACCAATATCGTGATGCACACAACGGTGAAACTCCTCGTTGGGTAACAAGCGTGTTTGGCGGTATGCCTACATATCAGATTGCCCCTTCGTACAGTTCGACAAAGGCTCTCTCCGCAGTTGAGGATGCTTACCACCTCTGGTTCCCTGACTATATCTGGTACATCTTTGCGAGCATGCTCGGATTCTATATCCTTCTTCGTGCATTCGACTTCAAGCAATGGATGGCGGCTCTTGGAGCAATCGTTTGGGCATTCTCGAGTTATTTCTTCATTATCATTGCTGCAGGACATATTTGGAAAGTCATCACTCTTGCATATATCCCACCTACCATCGCGGGGCTTGTACTCTGCTACCGAAGCATGGATGAGGAGGACAAGAAAGCACGCTTCACAAAGCTTGTCGGCGGTTTTGTAGTGACTGCCTTCTTCGGTGCATTGCAGATTCTTGGCAATCACGTGCAGATGACATATTATTTCCTCTTCCCTATCGCATTCATGGTCATCGCATATCTTGTGAAGGCAGTTCAGAAGAAGGTGCTCGGACGTTGGATTTCAGCTACAGGAGTGCTTGCAGTTGCTGCCGTTCTCGCTGTGCTCATGAACGGTTCAAACCTCTTCAACACTTACGAATACCAGAAGGAAAGTATGCGTGGAAAGAGCGAACTCGTGAAGCAGGGCAATACAGAAGATCAGACTGATTCAGGTCTCGAACGCTCTTACATCACAGCATGGAGTTATGGAATTGATGAGACTTTCACCTTCCTTATTCCTAACTATCGCGGTGGTGCAAGTATGCCTCTCTCGATGAACGAGACAGCTATGGCAAAGGCTGAAGGACAATTCCGCGATGCAGGCATTTATGGTGCATTCACTCAGTATTGGGGTGAGCAGCCTGGTACAAGCGGTCCTGTATATCTTGGTGCAATCGTTTGCATGCTCTTCATCTTGAGCCTTATCATGATACCAAACAAGAACCCAATGAAATGGGCACTTCTTGCTGCTACATTGCTTACGTTGATGCTTGGTTGGGGAAAGAACTTCATGCCTTTCACCAATTTCTTCATCGACTACTTCCCAATGTATGCAAAGTTCCGTACCGTATCAAGTATCCTTGTAGTGGTTGAATTCACCGTGCCTCTCATGGCAATGTGGGGATTGAAACTCTTCGTTGAGAAGCCTAATATGAAGGCACTCTACATAGCATTCGGCATAACTGTAGGTCTCACCTTCGTACTTATGTTCATGGGTGGCGACTGCATTTCTTCGATGGACCGCCATTCGATTGACCAATATGTTGCTGCAGGTTATTTCGATCAGATAATGGGCAACCAGATTCTCTCAAGCATCTCGAGCATGCGTGCCGCTATGCTTTCTGCTGATGGTTGGCGAACTATCATCTTCGTGGTACTCGGAGCTGCCATTCTCTTCTGGTACGGAAGTGCTGCAAAGAAGGCTGAAGGTCAGGATATGAGTACAAAGACTGCTATCGTTTGCGGTGTTCTTCTTGTGCTTTGCCTCTTCGATATGTGGCAGGTGAACAAGCGTTATCTCAATGATGACATGTTCCAAGAACCAGCACTTGCGGGCGACGGAATCAAGAAGGGCGACTGCGAGAACTATATCCTCTCAACAAGCGGAGCAGGTCGCGACTACCGTGTGATGAACATGGCTGTCAGCACTTTCAACGATAACACTACAAGTGCGTTCTTCTCAAGCGTGGGCGGTTATCATGCAGCCAAACTCCGCCGTTATCAGGAGGTTATCGAAGCACATATCTCGCCTGAGATGTCGAAAGTGTTTGCTGCATTCAAGAGTGCCCCTATAGACACCTTGCAGATGCTTGACAGGCAGACTCCTTATCCTATCTACGACCTCAAGGCTGCTAAGGCTGACAGTCTCTTCCCTGTAATCAATATGCTCAACACTCGTTGGTTTATCGTAAGTGCGGGCGAAGGTCATAAGATGCCTATCGAGAACAATGCCGCTATGGGCAATGCATGGTTCGTGACTAATGTTGACTATGTGAACAACGCTAATGAGGAACTCGATGCTCTCGGTAAGGTCGACCTCCACAATACTGCTGTCGTAGCAAAGAACGACTTCGGTTTCTTGAAGAGCAAGGGTGAAGGTGAGGTTCAACTCACTGCTTATGGCGCTGATGAAGCCAAATATTCGGTTGACAGCAAACAGGGTGGTCTTGTAGTATTCTCTGAGGTTTATTATCCAGGTTGGACTGCTACTATCGATGGTCAGGAGGTTGAGGTTGGACGTGCAAACTACATCCTCCGTGCTATCAATGTTCCTGCGGGTAAGCATGAGGTTGTATTCTCGTTCCATCCACAGGCAACCAAGACTACCGAGATGTTGGCTTATGCAGCCCTTATCGCTTTGTTATTGGCGATTGTAGGACTCGCGTTCTTCAACTTCAAGAAAGAAAAATAATCTCCCTCCCCTCCTAATTCCATGACTAATCTTAAAAAAATACTATCAATAGCTGTGCTCGCATTGTCGGGTACGGCTATTTTTGCTCAAAACCAATACGCGAAATATCCGGTATTCAAGCATCTTGATGCATTGGATAAGCAAATTGTGCCTGAAGATACAGCATTAAGACATGGTGTGCTTGACAATGGATTCACTTACTATGTGTGTCAAAGCAAGGATCCTGCTAATCGTGCATTCTTCCAACTACTTGTGAAGGGTGGTTCTGTGATAGAAAAGGATAATGAACGTGGTATTGCTCACTTTGTGGAACACATGATGTTCAAGGGAACAAAGCATTTCCCAGGACAAGAAGTGATTGGATTCATGAGTCGCAATGGTATTCCTTTTGGACATGATAGCAATGCGTTTACAGGTTTCAACACCGTGCGTTATCTGCTTAATTCCATTCCTACCAACAACGAACAGTTGGTGGACTCTTGTCTGCTCCTTCTTCGTGATTGGGCAGGAGATGCCACTATCGACAAGAAGGATGTGGAGAGCGAACATAATGTTATCGTAGAGGAATGGAGAGGCAGCAATGTGTATTCTTTCTCCCAGCAGATGCAGAACGACTTGTTCAACAATTCCATATATACACAACGCATTCCTATCGGTGATATGAATGTGGTGCAGAATTGTTCAGCACGACTTGTGAAGGATTTCTATAAGCGTTGGTATCAACCACAGAATCAAGCAATCGTGGTGGTAGGCGATTTCGATGCAGATGAGATGGTGGAGAAGGTTCGCCGAATGTTTGGAAACATGAAGCGTGGAAAGAATTTTGCTCCTGCACAACCAATCATTCCGGACTTTGATACACCAAAGATAAGTTTCTATAAAGAACCAAAGTTGCCTTATGTGCTTAATGCCCTACTCATCCGCACTACTGTTCCTGAGGCAGACATCAAGACAGTGGGTGGTCAGAGAACTCAGTGGATGCGAAATAAGATTAAGGACATCCTGAATGAGAAGATGAAAACTATCAATGAGAATAATAAGGACATGCTTGAGGTCAACAGCCTCTATATGGACTTGGGTGATGTTGCAAACAATAAATTCTACATGATAGGTTTTGGTTCGAAAGATGTAGATAGCAAGAAGGCTTACGAATTGCTTGCAAAGCAGATTGAACTGATTCGCCGCAAAGGATTCAAGGATGAAGACTGGAAGGAGCAATTTCTCCATATTCCACATATTTATAATGAGGACTCTACAAGTTTCGTATTTGCAGATTCTACATTAACTGGAGACTATTTGAATAATAACGATAGTAGGTATGTCAGCAGTTTCTTTGCTGGTACTCCTTCCTTCTCCCAAGTTGACAAAAAAGCGATAGATGAACACATAAAGTGCAGTATGTCGGAAGAGCAACTTCGCAAGGAGTTCAATAAAATCTTCAGTGGCAAGAATATGGTTATCGCTCCGATAAGTCCTGAGGGTACCACTTTGCCTTCTGAGGCAGAACTATTGGAAGTCTTCGACCGAGTGAAGAATATGAGTGATGAAGAACTCTCGAGCATTGATTATGTCAAGGCAAAGAAGTTTGAGCACCTCAATGTGGACAGCATCGAAATCACTACAGTCCCTGGTACTTTGAAGAAGATGAAAGTGCTTAATGACAGCATCTCGGAAGCTTATCTGTCGAATGGTGTGAAGGTGGTGTTCTGGAAACATAAGATGATAAGCGATGATAATGACGGCAGACTTAATTTCATGTTCCGTCGCCCTTCTGGTTTCTCTGTGCTGAAAGATAATGAAATATTCTATAGTGGCATGTTGTCTTCATGCGTAAGGCATTACGAATTCTGTAATGGTATGGCTCCTGTGAGTGTGGGACCATTTGAAGATAGCCTTGACCATAATCTTCGTGACAGGGAGAAGTTGGAATCAATCATGCGATTCTTCTATTCTTCACTCACTATGACTGAAGTTGACTCTGTGGCATTTGCTGAAGAATTGCATAAATTGGAAACCTCTGCAATAAGTGCAAGCAATCCTTTGCAGCAGTCGGCATATAAGGTTTCTTTCTTGCCTTCTGAGTCGAAAGAGCGTTTGTGTCCTCCAACGATGGAAAATCTTGTAAACTATAACATTGACAACTTCCGCAAAGTGGTAGAGGAGTATTACTCTAATTATAATGGTTCCACTCTCATCATTCAAGGTGATGTGAATGCAGATAGCATCATGCCGCTTATACTCAAGTACATCGCTGCTCTCCCTTCAAAGGCAGAACCAGTGAAGCGAATGACCTGGTCGGCTGACCATTATAAGACAACCAACTCAACCATTGTCGAAACTATACAAAACCCAAGTCCAATTAGTCTCACATACCTATTTTATACATGGGAGAAAGGCTTCAAATACACACAGGAATCTCATGCACACAATCAGGTGCTGCAGAGTGTGCTTGGCAATATTTTGCTCAATACTCTCCGTGTTCAGCATAGTGATGTTTATACTCCAAGTTGTCAGGTGAGCGATGACTTATTGCCAATCAACCGCATGAAAGTCACTATCGCTTATTCGTGCAATCCAACTCAGCGCGAACGCATTGCAAAGGATGTTCAGCAGATTCTTCATGACATGGCTAACGGCAATCTTATCACTCAGGCTCTCATCGACAATTATATTAAAGCATACGAGAAGAGTGTGGAACATTTCAAACCAAACGATTTCTCTCTCCGTCGTGATTATCTCATTCGTGAACAGGATGGCATCGTGATAGATATGGGAGATACTTCATTTATCAAGAAAGTCACTCCTGCATCACTTAAGACTTATGTGAAGCAATTGATAAGTAAGGGTAATGTGCATGTGGGATATTTGACAACGGAGTAAAGCCCACCCCAACCCTCCCAAAGGGAGGGAGATTTTAGATACTATTTGAGTAATTAGAAAACGGTTCTACAAGAAAAGATGTGAAAGGTGCGCTTCGCGCCAATAGAAAAAACATAGAAGAAACAATAAAAACATAAAAAAACATTTCCATTGTGTTGGTTTTTTCTTGTTTTTGTTCTGTTTCTTGAAGGTTTTTCTAATTGGCCCAAAGGGCATAAAAACAATTTTTACTATATCCTGTAATACTATAAAACAATTAGAACATGAATTTAAGATTAACAACATTGGCGATATTAGGTATGATAGGTACCACAACATTTGCCCAGTGCAAACTTACTTCGCTTGAGGATGCAATGAATCCAGGCAAGTTTATACATATCCAGGCTCCATCCAACTCTTGGGGTGAGGATGGAATGCCTTATGAAGATAAGGATGAGAGTGTAAATAATAATAAGGAGTATCATGACCAAACAAACTGTGATGGTACTTTCGCTCTTGATTTCGTGAACCGTCAACGTGTGTGGCGCTATGCTACTCGTGGTGATTACGAACTTGTCAACCTCAAGACTGGTGAGAAGCGCAAACTCGGCAAAGGTCTTGCTGAGGCAAGTCTTATGTTTGCTAAGTTCAGTCCTGATGGCACAAAGGTGGCTTATGTAAGTAAGAATAATATTTACATGGAGTTTTGTGCAGGTGGACAGCGTGAACAACTCACTTTCGATGGTAATGAGACTATCGTAAACGGTACTTTCGACTGGGTTTATGAAGAGGAATTCGACTGCCGTGATGGTTTCCGTTGGAGTGGTGACTCTAAGTACATCGCTTATTGGCACTCTGATACAGAAGGCACAGGATGGTTTGATATTATAGATAATGTGAGCGGCACTTATCCAAAGGTCAATCATTTCCCTTATCCAAAGGCTGGCACTACCAACTCAGCTGTGAAGGTTGGTATCATCGATATCTTTGGAGAAGGAAAGAAGCAAGGTGCAATCGCCACTCTCGATCTCCAACCTGCTTCTACCACATGGATTGAAATCCCTGGAGATGAACGAGAGAACTATATCCCTCGCATGGAATTCGTCCCTGGCACCAACCGCCTCATGATCCAACAAATGAACCGCGCCCAAAACACCAACAAGGTATGGACAGCCACCGTTTCCAACGGTTCTCCCGTTGGTCTCAAAGTGATGCTCGAAGATAATGATGCAGCCTGGGTCGAAACCAACGACAACATCCACTTCCTTCAAGGCAACAAATACTTCACCTTCACTTCCGAACGTGATGGATGGCGCCACATCTACCGTGTCTCTGCTGATGGCAAGAAGTGGAACTGCATCACCAAGGGCAATATGGATGTAGTGGAGGAAGTGGCTCTCGACGAAAAGCGTGGCTACATCTACTTCATCGGTTGTGATCCTGATGCTGCCACCCAGCGTTATCTCTATCGTGCACGACTCTACGGAAATGGCAAGATAGAGAAAATTGCCACTCAGACCAAAGTGGGACAGTATCGCTATGATATGTCCCCTACTTGCGACTATGCTGTAGAGTGCTACTCAAGTGCTTCGCAAGTGCCACAGTATCGTCTTATCAAATGTGATGCAAAAGGCAATTGGACTGTTGACAAAGAACTCGAGATGAATACCGCCGCTCAAAAGGAATGGGACGAAATGGGACTTAACAACAAGGAGTTTGTCAAAGTGAAAAGTGGTGACCTTATGCTCGATGCTTGGATTATCAAACCAACCAACTTCGACCCTAACAAGAAGTATCCAGTCATCGATTATGTCTATGGTGAACCAGCCTCTGCTACTGTTCAAGACAAGTGGGAGCGTTCTCTCTTCTGGCAATATCTCGCTACACAAGGATTTGTAGTAGTCAGCATTGAGAATCGTGGCGCAAACTCTCCTCGTGGTCGCGAATGGCGCAAGTGCATATATGGTGAGGTTGGCGTTGCTTCAAGCGAAGATCAAGCTCAGGGCATCCTTTCCCTCTGCGATATGTTCCCTTGGATGGACCGAACTCGTCTCGGCATCACAGGTTGGAGTGGTGGAGGTGCTCAGACTCTCAATAGCATGTTCCGCTATCCTGATGTCTTCAAGACTGGTATTGCTATCGCCTTCGTAAGCGATCAGCGACTCTACGACACCATCTACCAAGAGCGCTACATGAATACTCCACAAAGCAATCCAGACGGTTACTTCCGTGGCAGTCCAATCAACTTCGTGGATGGTCTCAAGGGCAATCTCCTCATCGTTCACGGTACAGGTGATGACAATGTCCACTACCAGAACACCGAAATGCTCGTGAACCGTCTCATCGAAAAAGGCAAAATCTTCTACCAACTCTCCTACCCAATGCGTACTCACGGCATCAGCGAAGGTCGCGGCACCTCTCTCCACCTCCGCAAGCAGTTGGTTGATTTCTGGAAAAAGAATCTGTAACGACCTGTCATAATAATGAAATACAAAGAATCGGACATTCAAAAATACAAGAATAAGTATGGTGACATCTTTGATAAGATGGCAATGCAACTCACACCTATAAGCGGACCGGACTTCAACAAATTAGCAGAGAAATGCGATACAACGAAGAAATCATATTGGTCTCGCCCGAACTATGTATATGATGCATGCGAAATGGGCCTTATTCGCAAGGTCACATATTTGGGATATGTACTCTCGGACGAAGTTCTTTTAACCTCTATCCAAAGGCTTGCAAAAGAGAAAGACATAAAGAAGAAGGCATTCCCTAATTCTGGCAGTCTTAACTTTGAATATTCAGATACGAGTCTCGGTTTCTATATCTTCTGCGAGATGCTCAAATGCGAGCGTGGCGAACCATATCTGCAAGATGACAAGTGGAGGAAGTGGGAGGAAGAAAAAAAACTTTCTCATTTGGAATTTATTTTCAAATCATTTTCTACAAATCCGAAGTGGACAGACTTCTCGCAGAAGATGCTATCTGCAAAAGCGCGCACTTACTTTATAAGAGACTATAACGCTTGGATGTTGGAAATGAAACATCCTGATGTCGAACGTGCAAGAGCGCTTTATGCAAATAACAAATATATTACAGATGAAGATCGAGATTTGATTGTAGAAGGACTAGCCTCATACGATTTATTGCTTTCTGGTCGCTTTGATGAAATTCCCGGCAATGTGGGCGAAAAGACATGTGACGGAATAATGATAAATGCCATCTATGACATGTATCATGGAGTTCCGATAGCAGATGTTCTCACAAAAATGGAGAAAGCAAGAATATTAGGTGAAGAAAGCACTGATTGGGAAAATGGACTTTTCGCCATTCCTATCTATGACATGTACTATATCCTTGCTCTTCGCTACGAAGGCAGTAATGAGTCGCAACAGAAGTTGAAAGCCATTTCCAAACTAAAGGACGAAGAAACATTCATGCCTCGTCTTTGGGCCTTGTATGCTCTACATGCAGATACGGGACCAACTAAACGAAAGATTGAACGAGACTATAATTATATGAATTCCATGGACCGCCTTCTTGCTGCTTTTGCCATCCGATATTATGATGGTGTTGAAGAAGGTATATCGTGGGTAATAAAAGAAGAGGGGGAATTGTCTCAAAGCGGTTGGAAACTTCTTCAAATGGAGTACTTCGCCACTGTTCCAACATACATGAAGTTCGCATTAGCCATCAAGGAAACAATCAAATTTGAGAGCGTGCTCAGGGATGGTTATGTGAAACGTCCGAAGTGGGAAGAGTTCCTTGACTCTGCCAACTCTCTTCTCAAACCTTCTTCTGCAAGTGCAGGCAAGAAGACCTGTGCAAGTACAGAACAGGCAAGAGTCATATACCTTCTTAGTGGGGAATCTTTCCAACCAAAACTACAGAAATCAAAAGATGGTGTCACTTGGAGCAAGGGGCGTAACATTGCACTAAGCACATTCCGCAAAGGAATACCAGAAATGTCGGCCATCGATAATGAAGTATCACGTCTTGTAAAGAATTATTCTGGAGGATGGGGATATGGCGAATGGTGGGATTTGTCGGGCAAGAAAGTGTTTGACAAACTTGTTGGGCATCCTAATGTTATTGATGCCTACTCAGAACTTCCTGTTACCATAATACGCGAGAATCTCCAGATAACAGTAGAACGAAAGAAAACAGGATTCCTTCTTTACACTAATGTCGGTAATAACTCACTCACTGATAATATGGTGCTTGTCAAGGAGAATTCACAACTCTTCAAGGTCGTCACCATTACAAAACAACAACGCACCATCATTGAGATGATGGCGGGTATCGATGCTTTTCCTCTTGATGCGGAGAAGAAACTTGCTAGTTTTCTCGAAGGAATAAGCAAAGAGGCAACGGTCTTCTCCGATCTTCTAAAACAGAAGGATGACATCAAGACCGTTAAAGCAGACACACTCATTACGGTTCGGCTCTTGCCGATAGGCGATGGAATGAAGGCAGAACTCTTTGTAAAGCCTCTTGGTGACATTCCGCCTTACTGCAAGCCTGGTGAAGGAATCTCTATGGTTGTAGGCAATCTCAATGGAAAACCTATACAGACCTCCCGCAATCTTTCGAAGGAGAAAGAGAACTTCTCCATCATATATAAGGTGTGCTATGAGCAATGTACGGATATGACAGATAAAACCAACTTTATTTTCGACAATCCGACATCTTGTCTTGAGGTTCTTGACCACTTACGCGAAAACACAGAATCGTGCAGAGTGGAATGGCCAGAAGGGGCACGTTTTCATATCACAAAAAGCCTCATGCCTAAGGATATCCATCTGTCTATTAAGGGGGCGGCTCAATGGTTTGAAGTGGATGGTGAAGTCAACATTAACGAATCTTCGATGATGAAGATTAGCGAACTGCTCGAGAAGTTCCGCCATAGCAACGGACGATTTGTCGCACTCAACGATAATGAGTTCTTGAGTCTATCCGAACAGCTCCGCAAGAAGTTGGCGGCTCTCGATATGATGGCAACCAAAAATCGCAAGAAGCTACATCTCTCCGCATTCTCAACAACAGTTATCGAGGATCTCGAAGCAAGTGGAATAGACCTTAAGACCGATAAGAAATACAAGGCATTCCGTGAGCAGATAGAAAAGTCAGAACAACAGAAATTCGTATTTCCAAAAGGCATTCAAGCAGAACTTCGCGAATATCAAAAGGATGGAGTTCGTTGGATGGCACGCCTTGCAAGTTGGGGTGCTGGCGCTTGTCTTGCAGACGATATGGGTCTTGGAAAGACTCTCCAATCAATCGTAATGCTCCAATACCTAAGCAAGCAAGGAGCTTCGCTTGTGGTTGTTCCTACAAGTGTCCTATTTAATTGGAAAGATGAGATACTTCGTTTTGCTCCGAAACTCAATCCTATCCTTCTTCACGCTCAAAACCAAGATAGACAGAATATAGTAAACAAAGCAGTGAACGGTGATGTTATTATCACTACGTATGGTCTGCTTATCACAGAGCAAGAACTGCTTTGCTCACGTGAGTGGAACATGATAATCCTTGACGAAGCTCATACTATCAAGAACAAGGAAACAAAGATGTCACAAGGCGCGATGCAGTTACAAGGCAAATTCCGACTTATGCTCACTGGTACTCCTCTGCAAAATCATCTCGGTGAGATATGGAATCTTTTCCAATTCTCTAACCCTGGTCTTTTGGGTTCAAACAGCGAGTTTCAGGAGAAGTTTATTCTACCTATTGAGCGTGATGGCAATAAGGAACGACAGCACCAACTCCGCAAACTTCTTCTACCGTTCCTACTTCGTAGAACCAAGAACGAAGTGCTTGATGAACTCCCGACCAAGAGCGAAACAACCATTACAGTGGAACTTTCTGATGATGAAATGGCATTCTATGAGCGCTTGCGTCAACAAGCAGTGCTCAATCTTGAAGAGAGTAGCAGCAACGCAATGGACACTCTTGCAGAAATCACCCGTTTACGCCTAGCAGCCTGCAATCCTGCTCTTGTGGAAAAGGACATTAACATTGCCTCATCAAAATGTGCTACATTCCTCGATAAGGTTGATGAACTCATCGGAAGTGATCACCGTGCACTCGTTTTCAGTCAGTTCACTTCGCATCTTGCACTTATTCGTAAGGAACTTGACAAACGAAAGATTGAATATCTGTATCTTGATGGCTCAACCACAACAACCGAGCGACTACGACTTGTGAAGGAATTTCAGGAAGGTGACATGCCTCTGTTCCTTATCAGTCTTAAGGCTGGTGGCATAGGACTTAATCTTACAGCAGCAGATTATGTTTTCCACCTTGATCCTTGGTGGAATCCTGCTATTGAAGATCAAGCGTCAGACCGCACCTACCGCATCGGGCAGACTCGCCCCGTAACCATCTATAGACTGATTGATGCCCATACAATTGAGGAGAAGATTGTGGCACTGCATAAATCCAAGAAGTCTCTTGCAGACTCACTTCTCGAAGGTAGCAATATGTCACACAAACTCTCACGTGAAGAGATTCTCGACTTGATAAGATAGCCTATAATGTGTAGGTTATAAAACAGCCGTATGTAGTTTTGATTGCTACATACGGCTATTATCTTTTTGCCTTTAGACTGTATATACACGTTCTTCCCCTTCGGGGAGGTTGGGAGGGGCCTCTTTTATAATGGTTTCTTGAAACACACTCTTCTCTTAGCAATCTCTGGGTTGAGATATTGCCATTGAGTGATATTCTTCACATTGTCCTCGAGGATACAGTTTGTTTCTGCCCACTTGAAACCGAGTTGGTTGTAGATTGGGATGAGGTCATCAAAGAGGAGAGCTGTGAGACCACGAGACTGGTACTCTGGTTTGACAGCGATAAGGAGAAGTTCCACACCATCCTCATACTTGAACTTGAGAGATTTAAGTAGGTGATACCAACCAAATGGGAGGAGTTTGCCACCTGACTTCTGAAGGGCACGAACGATAGAAGGCATGGAGATACCTACAGCAAGGAGTTCGTTGGTCTCATCATGTTCTACGAGAGTAACCATGCGGAGATCGATGACACGAAGGTAGAAGTTGACGTAGTTGTCAATCTGCTTCTGCGAAATCTTTGAATATCCGAAGAGTGGTGAATATGCCTCGTTGATAAGATCGAAGATGCGTTGACCATAATTGCCTGCCATGAGTTCCTTACGATTCTTCAGCTTCTTGATGTGCATATTGTAACGCTTCATGGTAAGTTCTGCAACACGGTGGTACTTATCAGGCACAGACTCAGGGACATCCATACGTAGTTCGAGCCATTCGGCATCCTTCTCATAACCGAGTTTCTGAATGTATTCAGGATAGTAAGGATAGTTGTAGAGGGTATTCATAGTGCCGAGACGGTCGAAACCGAATGTAAGCATACCCTCCTTGTCCATATCTGTGATACCCATCGGGCCCTGGATATGAGTCATACCGCGTTCACGACCCCATTTCTCCACTTCCTCAAGCATTGCCTTTGCAATCTCGATATCTTCTTCGAAGTCAATCCATCCGAAACGAACATTTTTCAAGTTCCACTTTTCGTTGGCTACGTTGTTGATGATAGCAACCACACGACCCACAGTCTTGCCGTCCTTGATAGCAATGAAAGGCTGCCAATCGCTGAACTCGATACCAGGGTTCTTCTTCTTATCGAAGAGTTCTTGAATATCCATGGCAAGGTCAGGAACCGCGTATGGATGGTTCTTGTAAAGACGATAGTTTAACTCTGTAAATTCTTTCATGTCCTTCTTTGAGGACACAGGCTTAACGATTATATTTGACATATTGTTCTGATTTTCGGTTGCAAAGGTAGGAAAAATAATTAAGAATTAAGAATTAAGAATTAAGAATTTAACAGAGAGGACGCTTTTCCACCGCAACAACTCCCTTAATTCCTAAAATCTTAATTCTTAACTCTTAATTCTTAATTTACTTATGGTCTTCCCTAAACTGCTTCATTCGTTCATCAAGCACCTCATACAGTTCATCTCGCATACGAGAAGTACAAGCACGAACACCTTGCTGAAGCGAACCTGTAGTATCGAGATTGATGCTTGACACACCATAGTGGATGAGTTCTTTCACGAGTTCTGAACCCGACATTCCAGGATAAGAAAGAGAGAAGAAGAATCCATCTCCAATCTCTTCGTTCACATCCTTAGGATATGTGATGGTGAAACCGTTATCGCAGAATATCTTCTTCATCTTCTGAGCACGGATAGCATATTCCTTAGTATCTTCGATGAAGTTGATTTTTCCTTCACAAGAAAGGCGGAGCATCTCTGCATAACCATACTGAGTGGTAGCAGTACAACCGCTTGTAATCATATACTGAATACTTGCGATAAATGTAGGACCAAACACTCCTGAATCGTGATAACGCTCTGCAAATGCTGGACATGGACGATCGAAGAGTTTGTCGCTGATACAAACAAGTGCGATACGCTGACCGGCATAAGAGAATATCTTTGATGCAGAAAGCATGAGCAGATAATTGTCGGTATAGCGGGCTACGGTACGAACGTATGGTGCTTCGTAAGGATGAGACAAGTCACGACGGTTGTCCATTGCAAAGTATGCAAGGTCTTCCATGATGATGACATCGTACTTAGTGGCAAGTTCACCGATAATCTTGAGTTCTTCCTCTTCAAGCGAAATCCAAGCAGGGTTGTTAGGGTTGCTATATACGATAGCAGCCACATCAC
Source organism: Prevotellaceae bacterium UBA1716 (assembly GCA_002317225.1). GTDB lineage: Bacteria > Bacteroidota > Bacteroidia > Bacteroidales > Bacteroidaceae > Minthosoma. The sequence goes on from DCIW01000031.1 coordinate 20,543, forward strand.
CATCCTTGAGTTCTTCCTCGAGTTTCTCACGAAGTGCCTCACCACGATAAGGGTAGATATCAAACTCTTTCCACTCAATACCAAGAATGCGAAGTTGACTCTTCTGAATTGGGAAACCAGGGTCGATGAAAAGCACCTTACCCATCTGCGGATAAGTCTTGCGCTGACAACAAGCGATAAAGCTTCCGAATGAGCCAGCCACACTACCTACAGTAGGAAGACAAGCACGAGGAGATATATCCACATTGATGAAAGCCTTCACGAATTCGCTTGCTGCCTCCTTCAATTCCTTCACACCTGCAGCTGCTGGATACTGACTGCCGATTCCACTATCAAGTGCACGCTTTTCAGCATCTACACCATATTTATTTATAGGAAGACCCGGACTTCCCTGATCCATACGGATGAAAGGAATACCCGTCTTCTGCTCAAGATATTGTGCTACCAACAGCGTTTCACCGATGGTAGCATGACTGAGGTCAGCCACGTGATTCACACGAGCTGCCTCAGCTACTAATTCATCTGAAAATATTTTCATTATTTGAACACACGCTTATCGTTCACATGCTTAGCCTTACCCATTGAACGCTGGATGGTATTTGGAGGCAAGATATGGATGTTTGGCTTGATACCGAGTACAGATACGAGGCGGTCGTAGAGAGGCTTGATGTATGGCATCTGCTTAGCTGGGTTTGGAGAGAAGAACTCTTCGCGAAGTTCAACATCAAGGTCGAACATATCCTCGTTGTTCTTACGGTCAACAGTGATGAAGTACTGTGGAGAGTAAGCAGGGAACTCAGTAAGGATTGCCTCAACTGTAGATGGGAATACGTTGACACCACGAACGATGAGCATATCATCTGAACGGCCGAGGATACGGTCCATACGAACTGCTGTACGACCACACTTACATGGTTCGTAGATAAGACGAGTAAGGTCGCGAGTACGATAACGGATGATTGGCAT
>DCIW01000239.1 GCA_002317225.1 Prevotellaceae bacterium UBA1716
TGCAACAATCGCTAAATTTGCACAATTAGAAGAAAAACGAGCAATTTTATGAAAGCAAATATAAGATCCTTTACGGATGCGGACACCTCGCTTCTTGGATTATTTGAAAATACATTGAAGCAGAACTGGGATTGCCCAGCCTACTCCGACTACGGAACCGACAACAACTACACTTTTGGCGATGTGGCAAAGAATGTTGCACGCCTTCACGCCATATTCAAAAAGATAGGTATACAGCCAGGTGATAAGATAGCACTTTGCGACAAAAATAGCAGCCATTGGGCCATCAGCTTTATCTCCGTGATTACATACGGGGCAGTTGTCGTGCCAATCCTCTCCGACTTCCATACCGACCAGATACAGAACATCTACAAGCACTCTGAGTCGCGACTGATGATTTGCAACCTCAAGACTGCAAAATCGACAGGCATCAAGGACGTGATGGACATCGAGGACCTCACGCTCATCAACAGCGACATGAACTATCTTCTCTCTGAATTCAAGAATATGAAGGCGGATGATGTCAAATTCTTCCGCGAGGATCCTGATGGTCTTGCACTCATCAGCTACACATCGGGTTCTACCGGTCGCTCCAAGGGTGTCATGCTCCCTTACCGCAGCATCTGGTCTAACATCATCTTTGCTGATGAAAAACTCGGCCTGCCACGCAACTGCCGCACTATGGCAATCCTTCCGATGGCACACATGTACGGATTCGCGTTCGACTTCATGTATGAGTTCTGCATCGGCGCCCACGTCCATTATCTCACCAAAGCACCAAGTCCGGCAATCGTCATCAAGGCATTCAACGACATCAAGCCAGCCATCGTCATCGCCGTTCCGCTCATTATCGAAAAGATAGTAACAGGCAAGGTATTCCCTGTCCTTCGCACAAAGAAAATGCGTGCCATGGTTAAGATTCCTGGATTGCGCACTATCATCTTCAACAAGATTCGTCAGCAACTCATCGACGCTTTCGGTGGCGACTTCTACGAGGTCATCATCGGTGGAGCGGCATTCAGTAAGGAGGTCGAAGATTTCCTACGCAAGATAAAGTTCCCATACACAGTTGGTTACGGCATGACCGAGTGCGGTCCTATCATCGGTTACGAAGACTGGCATTCGTTTGCAAAGGGTTCGTGCGGCAAGGCAGCACCTCGTATGAAAGTGCGCATCGACAGTACCGACCCAGAGCGTAAGGCGGGCGAAATCCTCACTAAGGGTACCAACGTCATGCTCGGCTACTACAAGAATCCTGAAGAGACTCTCGAGGCAATTGATGCTGACGGATGGCTCCACACGGGCGACCTCGGCACTATCGACAAGGATGGCAACATCTTCATTCGTGGCCGCAAGAAGACTATGCTCCTCGGTGCCAACGGACAGAACATCTATCCTGAAGAGATTGAGGACACCATCCTCTCCAACACCATATTCGAAGAGTGTGTAGTAGTGCAGCGTGGCGAAAAACTCGTTGCCCTTGTCTATATCTCCGACGACAACCTCAAGAAGCACTTCATGACTCGCCAGAATCTTATGGACAGCCTCGAGGCATACAAGAAGAAGGTCAACATCGCCCTTCCTAAGTTTGCCAATATCACCAATTTCGAAGTGCAAGAAGAAGAGTTTGAAAAGACTCCGAAACGTTCCATCCGTCGATATATTTATAAATAAGTATGTAAGTTTTTGAGTTTTTATGTTTTTTTGTTCTATGCAGCAACCAATCTGCAACCATTTAAAACGAAAAAACTTATAAACTTAAAAACTTAAAAACTCACATTTTATGGGTAATCTACGTACACGCAACACATCGCTTCTCGACCTCATTGAAGACTCGTTCAAGCGAAACTGGAAGTACCCCGCATATTCCGACTACGGCACCGACACCAGTTTCACCTATGGTGATGTGGTAAAAAATATCATGCGTCTCCACGCCATATTCAAGGATTTGGACATCAAGCGTGGCGACCGCATCGCCCTCTGCGACAAGAACAGCAGTCGTTGGGGCATCTCCATGATGGCAATCATGACTTATGGAGCAGTTGCAGTCCCTATCCTCTCCGACTTCTCCCCTGAGCAGATACATAATATCTACGAGCATTCGGGCAGCAAATTGATGATGTGCGGACCACGACTCATCGACCAATATCCTGAGGGACTGGACATATCCAACTTCTCGCTCAACAACGGCAAGAACCTCCATCCGCTTGAGAAATTCCGCAAGGTGAAGGCATCGAAAATAAAGTTCTTCCGTGATAGTGCCAACGATCCTTGCATCATCAGCTACACATCTGGTTCTACAGGTCATTCCAAAGGTGTTGTGCTTCCTTACCGTAGCGTATGGGCAAATGCAGTCTTCGTGGACGAGCGACTCAAGGTGCCTATGCATGCCGACATCATGCCACTCCTGCCGATGAGCCACATGCTCGGTTTCGCGTTCGAGTTCATGTACGGCACACTTACCGGCGCACATATCCACTTCCTCACCAAGGTGCCATCTCCACGCATCGTACTCGAGGCATTCCAGCATGTTCGCCCTATCATGATCGTGTGCGTACCACTTGTCATCGAGAAGATAGTACAGACCAACGTGTTCCCGATGCTTCGCACTCCAAAGATTAAGCGAATGCTCTCCATCCCAGGTATCCGTACCATCGTCCATCATCAGATTCGCAAGAAACTCATCGATGCCTTCGGTGGCAAGATACAAGGAGCGGTCATCGGTGGTGCAGCAATGAACAAGGAGGTTGAGGACTTCCTGAAGAAGATAAAATTCCCATATACAGTAGGTTATGGCATGACCGAATGTGGTCCGCTCATCGCATATTCTGAGTTTGAAAATTATGTAAAAGGTTCGTGTGGAAAGGTTATCCGTCGTATGCAAGTCAAGATAGATAGTGCCGACCCAGAGAATGTTCCGGGCGAAATCCTCACCAAGGGTGCCAACGTGATGCTTGGCTATTACAAGAATCCAGAAGATACAGCAGAGGCATTTGATGAAGACAAGTGGCTTCGCACAGGCGACCTTGGAACTATCGACAAGGAAGGTAACATCTTCATTCGTGGTCGCAAGAAGACCATGCTCCTTAGTGCCAGCGGACAGAATGTCTATCCGGAGGAAATTGAGGATGTCATCCTTACGCAGACCATCTTCGAAGAGACGGTTGTGGTTCAGCGTGGTGAGAAATTCGTTGCCCTCGTCTATATCTCCGAAGCATCCATGCGTCAGAAGCATATCACCCAAGAGCAACTTGAATCCTCTCTCGACCGCTACAAGAAGATAGTCAACCAACAACTCCCCAAGTTCGCACAGATTTCTGCCTTCGAACTCCACGGCGAGTTTGAGAAGACCCCAAAACGTAGTGTCCGCAGATATTTGTACAAATAAACACCCCCCATTACGAAGACAAGTGAATTAGTCCCCAACACGACCAATTCACTTGTCTTTCTTTTTTAAAGAAGGGTGTTACTTCTTGAAAACATCGCTATGACTGCCTGTTCGGATGAGTCGAATGAGGCGAATCTCATCAGTTATGTCATAGAGCAACAGCCAATCTGGTGATATATGGCACTCCCAAACACCATTCCATTTGCCAGAGAGAATATGAGGACGATAGGTTTCAGGTACCTGTCCGTCATTTGCCAGATAGTTAAGTGCTTCACGCATCAATTCAATATTAGCACCTCTCTTTGCCATTCGCTTGAGGTCTTTCTTGAATTGACCCGAATATTCCAAGTTCCACATATCAGTTCAAGCATTGATTTATCAAATCGTCCACAGAAGACGCCTTAAAAGTCTTACCGGCTTTAGCATCTTTAATTGCTTTGATAGTGGTAGCATTTGGTTTATCTTGTTTGGCAACGCTTTTATGTCTTTGGGGAAGAATAGCAACTCCGTCGATGGCATTTAACACCTTACGGAGACTTGGGATGATAGAAGGATTCTCTATCTGTATGGTCATTGTAGTCATAGGCTTCTTCTTTTGTTTTAATATTTTCTGCAAAAGTACGCACTTTATTTATTATTTCCAAGAAAACATCAAAATTTTTGTTTTTATCCTACATCCTACACCTTTGGGAATTCATCATTCACGGAATAAGGAATCCATAGTTAAGTCTTTCTGCACGATATGGCTATTAGCATTTTGCTGAATACCGTATGTTGTTATAAACACATGCTGAAGAGATTTCCTTGTTTTGTATCGCGATTATTCATCCTTATGTACACAAAAATACACAGTTAAGGATACACTATAAAAGAAGGAAAGACCATAAGGAGGAACAAATGAAAGTATTTTGATCTTTTCTTATGTATTTCTAATCGTACAGAAAAAAATTTTTTTATTTGCAAAAAATGGCAAACATCCTACCAAAACACCATTATCATATTGATAATAAGCGAATTAAGTATGGTAGAATATTGCTCAAACATCCTACCAACATCCTACCAACATCCTACCCAAAAACATACATATCATTAGGCATGTCCGTGCGGACGGATATCGTTGTCCGTGCAGACGGACTTCTGTAAACTTCGGGATATATATAGGTGGGCGGTAAAGAGGAAGAATGTGGTAGAGAGCTGGTAGGATGTTGGTAGAGTGTTGGTAGGATGTTTGAGCAACATCCTACCACACTAAACAACCTACAATTCAATAAGTTAACATCCATTTGGTAGAATGTTTGCATAAAACGACGAAAAAAAAATAAAAAAAAATATTGGTGTCCGGTAAACTTTATCTACCACAGAGTCTCAAAGACTTCAGAGGCCACTACTATCCCAAGTTTCCACAATGAGGGCAATAGTATTTTTCAAAATTCATTGGCATAGACCAATCTGTTTCGGCATCGTGGACAACGCATTTGCCATGTTTTATCTTTGATAATGTGACTTTCTCACTTAGCGAACAATTTTTAAACCATAAAATTTGGCGGGTTATACGAATTTTCTTATTTTTGCCGTCATAACACGCATGTTATACACTTAGAAACAATAAAGGGGGCAAGTAACATACACATAATTCTCGAGATGCGTGTCAGTCGGCCTTTTGATTGGTTAAGAATTCACCAGGGGTGAGTATGGTGATAATGGATTGGCTGAAATCTTTGACATTGCGTGTGATGATAACATCCACAAGAGAGGCTATTGCGGAATAGTATTGTACGGCATCTTCCTTGTCTTTCCAATCGGAGGTTAACGCATTATGAATCACCTCATCATTTATGATGGAAATATGTGCAAATGAGAGAATTTGATGAAGAAGTGATGATAATTGTTCAGAAGAAAAACCATATTTGCGGCCTACATACAATGCGTTGACAATGCTTATGTCGGTGATAAAAAGATTCACTTGACCAGTCATGCCTAAAGCAAAAAGCGATTCTGCAGCATCGCAAAATTCACTCCTGTTACAGACATAATCTATTAATACATTTGTATCAACAAGTACATTCATAGTTGTTACAAATATTTAGGGTTGACTTCATCTTTCATGCCATTGAAATCCTCAGGAACTTCTTGTGTACCTTGGAGACGTTGTGAATGGAGAAATTCTTTTGCTTGTTCAAGTGTCATCTTATTTGGAATTGATTTTGAAATATCTTTTTTGCTGTTATTCAAGAGGTATCTTACATACATGCTGACTTGTGCAGATATGGCTTCTATATCCGCATTGTCCATTTGTTCTGCAGGCATCTGAATACGCAATTCATTTTTCGAGGGGACATAATATGCTGTTGCTTCTTCATGAACGGAGCTGATATTCAGTTCTTTTCCTGCCTGTTCAATATAGTCTGTATGCATGGTATTACTTAAAACGATTTCTGCCGCAAATATACCAACTTTTTCACAAAACACCTAACATTTTACATATCTATTTAAACTAATGTGCCATTTTTTCTAATTAATGTGCCATTTTAATCCATTTTATCATTTTTCGCATTGAGTCGCTAACGCTCCTATAGCTAAAAGGTTGAGTGATTTCCAGAACACCTCCGCGTATTCATTATGCCTAAGTTCGCACATATTTTAAGTAGAATGGCAAAGAAACATGGGATTATATGATAGTTCTGTCATTTTGTAAGCATAAAATTTGTTTGTTATTTCATTTTATCGTACCTTTGCAGCATCAAATGGCATTTTGTTAAGACAACCAACAAATATTTACACAAAATAAAACTACAAACACAGTATGAAAATCAAGAAAAGATGGATTGTTTTTATGGCAATCATGACGGTTATTGCCGTTACGGGTATGTTCATTCCTGAAGACCCAGGACTCTGGGAGTTTGAAGAAACTGCTGAATGCACTACAAGCAATGTGGCTTGGATGATTACAGCTACTATCTTCGTGCTTATGATGACTCCGGGATTGAGTTTCTTCTATGGCGGTATGGTCGGAAAGAAGAATGTGATCAGCACCATCCTTCAGTCGTTCATCGCGATGGGTATCATCAGTATCCTTTGGGTGGTATTCGGTTTCAGCCTCTCCTTCGGTAATGATGTGGGCGGTCTCGGTCTTATCGGCGACCCAACTCAATACTTTATGTTCCAGCATGTGGGAGCAAAACCAGAACCTTATCTCACAGCAACAATCCCATTGGCACTCTATGCTCTCTTCCAGATGAAGTTTGCCATCATCACACCATCACTTATCACGGGTTCTTTTGCTGAGCGTGTACGTTTCTCGGCTTATATGGTGTTCATGATTCTTTTCTGTATTTTCATCTATTGTCCGCTTGCACATTGGACTTGGCATCCAGATGGACTTCTCCACAAACTCCTTAACATTCACGACTTTGCCGGTGGTATTGTGGTTCACGCTTCATCAGGTGTGGCGGCTCTTGCGGGAGCACTCTTCCTCGGAAGACGAACTCATGCAGAAGGTCAGCATATCCCTGCTAACATTCCATTCGTCATCCTTGGTGCTGCCCTCCTTTGGTTGGGATGGTTCGGTTTCAACGGTGGTTCGGGTCTTGCTGCAGATGGTATCGCTATCAAGGCATTCCTCAATACAAATACTGCGGGTGCAACTGCTATGATGTGTTGGATATTCTTCGACTGTCTTCGTGGTCGCAAGCCTTCAGGTATGGGTGCTGCGGTAGGTGCTGTGGTAGGTCTTGTGGCAATCACTCCTTGTGCCGATGTGGTCACTACAAGTCAGAGTTTCATCATCGCTATGCTCACAACCCTCGTTTGTAATACTGCTGTCCACTGGCGTGAGAAGTCAAGCATCGATGATGCACTCGATGTGTTCCCAACTCATGGTATGGGTGGTATCTTTGCCACTATCCTAACGGGCGTGTTCTCTTATACAGGACTTATACATGGTGGTTGGACAGAGTTCTTCAACTCAATCATCGGTGTTGCAATCGTAATTGTCTACACATTCGTTGTCAGTCTCGCCCTCTATTATCTCACAAACAAGATGATTCCTATGCGTGTGAGTGTCAAGAGCGAAAAGATGGGTCTTGATGTCAGCCAGCACGATGAGTCATACGCATTCTCCGATTCTGCAGAACGCGAGATTGCCGAGTATTTCGAGAGCCATAGTGATTTGGAAAACAGGGACTTCTAAAAGAAAAAGCTTAAGACATAAACCATTCTTTGAGGATAACGAGTTCGGGGTGAATGGAACTTTGCCAGAACCAATGGGATGAGTCCTCAGAGAGATGGTGGAAGGACGCGAGGGATTGGAGCAGAGACTCTAATCTCTCGTTTGCTGTTGTGCGGTTCTCGGCAAGAAGCATATCTTCGAAGGAGAGTTGGGAGAGGGGGTGTGCATAGAAACGGGAAAGGGACTTGCCATCGGGTTCGCTCATAAGGAGTTCGTGGTAGGCAGTTTCGATATCATCGATGGTTGGGAGATGTTGGTCGGTGGTATTGGAAGAATAAGGTGTCTGTGATGATTCGCCCAAAAGCATATCGTGAACAAGGGTGCGGTATAGCCATCGGTTATGGATGACCTTCTGCATGGCTGAGATGCTTATATATTTTGGTAACCAATCATTTGTGGCGAAGCGATTAGATGTCACATTTCGTCCTTTTCCACGCGAGATTCCACCTTGATTAGATTTGCCAAGACCACCGATATTCGTCTTGCCTGTATAGGTGGCACGAAGGGCATCAAGACAATAGGAGTTTAGTTGGTTGATGTCGGATTCGCGATTGATAATAGGCAGAACGAGCGAAGCCCACGAATGAGTACCGTTACCATAATAGAGGAAACGTGCGAGGCGGCGTGTTGCGGAAGAAAGGAGTTTGAGGCGTTGGCGTTGGGCACTTTCGGTATGTTGTTTTGAAAGAGAACGAACGCGAGCAATAAGTGGTTTGTTGAGGATTGTGATTTGGTCGATATTACGCTGGAAGTTCTTTACCCATTTTGCAGAAAGAGTTATCTCCGCTCCACGAATATCAAAACCGAGGAAGCGAACAAAGCGGTCGGGATGGACATCTTCTGTCTTCTTTTCGTTGAGTTGGAGTCCTGCATTTTGTAGTTTGTTGCGGATAATAGCTGTCGCCTCCTCGTACTTATTACCTATATATAATATATCATCCGAATAGCGGACATAACATTCGCCAAGTGAAGCAAGTGCCTCATCAAGCGAATATAACAATACATTGGCAAACCAGGAAGACACGGCACAACCCTGCTTTATGCCTTGATAAGCCTCAATATACTCATGCTTTCGAGTGTCGAAATATGTGTCAGAAGAGTAATATTGCTTGATAAGATCGATTATGGAAGAGGAACCATGATGCTGTCCAACCTTATCAAGAGTCTTGTAGATAAGTTCGCGAGGAATGGTATCAAAATAATGATGGATATCAAACTTGCGACCTACTATCCCATTAGCCTTGTGGAGCGAAAGAGTCTGTATTTGTTCAGAAACGCCCTTCACTACCCTTCCAATCCCAATCCCTTCATGATAAGACATGCACGAAGGATGAATCATGTCCGATTCGTTTCTCATCAACCAAAGATAGATGGCATGAAAGAGGAGGCGGGTGAGTGGGTCGTTAATGAAGAATGTGCGTTCGGTACCATTATCTTTCTTCGCATAACCGGTATGTGGTGGTTGGATAATGTATTCATCCAGAGCGATTTGTTCGCAGAGTTCTGCACGTCCATGAGGGTCCTGAACATACTCCAAAGTATGCAGAGGAATGCCTTTTCGCACTCCCCAATCAATGACTTCTGCCCAGAGGGAAGTGTCGAGGAATATGGAGGAAAGAATGGAGTCGGACAAAACTTGAAACTTGAAATTTTGAAACTAAAAAACAACAACCTGTACTGTTAAAGATGATAAGCTTCGCTAACGTAAATTATTCGTTAATTTGAACGTAAATTTTAATCGTAAATTATTGTGCCAATAAATATTTACGTCTTGAACCTTCAGCTCGACGACCGAAGGGGAGTCAATTCACGTTTCATTTACGATTAATTCACGTTATGCCATAGGCAATAATAAACTTTTACTTTAACCGAACAACTCGAAATTCCAATCACACAAACTCGGGGCATTGCTTTAGCACATTTAGATAAGAAGATTGTTTCAGCAAATGCTGAACCAATTTCTTTGAGTAATGTCTGCCTGATTGGAATATGGTCTGCCCGGACCGTTGGTTTTTATCTGCGAGACTTATATGCCTTATAATCGAAGACACCACTTTCGAAGAACTTGGCAGCACAATAAGAGAACAACTGTCTGCCATCGTTGCCCACTTCCTTTGCCTTGCTCTCGATAGCAGCAATACAAGCATCACGATCAAGTCCGTCGAATGTGAGGCCGAGATACTTAACCATTGTCATCATGGCACTATAAGCACCATCACCCGCATAAGCGTTGATGAACTCTTCAGGCATGCTTTCTCCAGGCTGCAAACATCTGCCCCAATTGTAGTCGCGAACAGCCGTAGCCAAGTCTTTAGGGGTAGCGGCAAACTTGATTAACTGTATGTTGGATTCGTAATCATCATAGAGATCGGCGATGGTTTCGTTCTCCTCTTTATATTTATTGACAAAGTCTGCAGATGGTGCTTTCAGGAAGAACATCTTATCATACTTGTTGAACCTGCCTCTCAAAGTAGGAAGGCTGACATAATCACCACCGCGACAACCCTTAGAAACATACATACCTCGTGCAATCTGACTTTTCAGCAAGTCCAAGTCGCGCTGGGCAATAGCAACTGCCACATCCTTTGACCACCACTTAGCACGTGCTTCATATCCCTTCTTGTCCTTATCTGCTATGAGACTCATGACATGATAATTGCGAACAAGGAAATCCCAACATTTGCTATGGTCGAGTTTTGAAATGCTCTGATAATAGCGGGCTTCGGAGAAGTTGCCTTTCCTATCAAAGCACATTTCAATCATCTTAGGGAGAACCCAACTGCGACCCAATCGAAGGTCACGGATATACTCTGAGTCAACTACCTTTTGAACCAACTCTTTCACTTCACGCTTCTTTGGTTCAGGAGCAGAAGGAGTGGTAGTGTAATTGCTCTTTTCTGTTTTCTGATAGTTGTCGTATTCGGCTTTTGCCAAACCGAGCAACTTGAAGATTGTTTCTAAAATGCCTGCCATAAAGATTTAAGTTTAATGGTGAATATTATTATTTAAGTAACTTAGCAACTGTACTCTTGATAGCCTTCAAACCCTTTGCAACGCTTTGGGCATTGGTCTTGGCACCAAGGAGAGAGGTGTGGGTATGGTCGTGATTGAAGTATTTCATTGCTGCCTCTTTACCTACCTTGCCACACTTTTGGTCGAGGAAGTCGGCTGTGATATTGTGGACATCAACAAACTCTGCACCACATTCTTCTGCTATCTGCTTGTCCCACATTGGGATATACTTATCGTTACGACGTTCGATATAGAAGCGACCAGCCTTCTCTTCTACAGGATAGAATGAGCCAACAGTAGTGCCCTTCCCTTCGTGCCACTCATTACGAGGAGTGAACGAAAGGACAACTGGATGTGCTCCCTTCTCCTGACAATCACGAATCATCTTCTTGATGTACCAACCGAATGAATAGATGACCTTATTCTTTCCGTTTGACTGAAGATGGTAAACATGACTGGTATCTTGAGCACAAGCAATCACACCACGTTCCTTATCCTTATCGATGCCGCCTATATCATTGTGACCGAACTGGATAAGTACCACATCACCAGGTTCGA
>DCIW01000016.1:0-5364 GCA_002317225.1 Prevotellaceae bacterium UBA1716
GTGCACTTATTGGTACTAACACAGCGCTTGCTATCATTCCATGTGGTTCGGGAAATGGATTGGCAAGACATCTACATATACCTTTGGACACTGTTGGTGCTATCAAAGTCATCAACGAAGGTCTCATCAAGTCTATGGATTATGGGAAGATCAATGATTATCCTTTCTTCTGTACGTGTGGTGTGGGATTCGATGCTTTTATCTCAATGAAATTTGCGGAAGCAGGTAAACGTGGACCGATTACCTATGCAGAAAACGTGCTTAAGAACGGGTTGAAATACAATCCTGAACAATACGAAATTGATATTGAGGGAGATGAACTCGGAGGCGCTACAGAGCATAAGTCATACAAGGCTTTCTTGATTTCGTGTGCCAATGCTTCTCAATATGGAAATAACGCATACATTGCACCTCAAGCATCGGTTCGTGATGGTCTTTTGGATGTTACAATTCTCAAGCCTTTCAATGCCCTTGAAGCTCCGCAGGTTGCCATACAAATGTTTAACGGAAACATTGATAAGAACAGCCTAATCCGTACTTTCCGTTGCAAAAGAGTGAAAATCAAACGAAGTAGTGAGGGAGCGGTGCATTATGATGGCGACCCTATCACTCTTGGCAAGGATATTGATGTGAGCATAGTCCCTGAAGGTCTCCTTTGTGTATCAGCCGAAACGGAAGGCAAGAAGGAGGTTGTGGAAAGCATTCATGGTTATTTTGAGGAACACTTCCGCAATATGTACTACAAGTCGGAGAATATCTTGCAGGCTAATATTCAAAAGGCACAGCAAATTGCCCAAGTTGGACAAGATGCTATCCAAAAAATAGCAAGGGGCATTAAGAGGAACGATTGATGCCAACCTTCAAAAACAAAGAGAGGACCTCTGCTTAATCGCATTGAGGTCCTCTCTTATTGTTGTCTCTTTGATGGTTTCTTCCGTTACCATAGTTCTGTGGAGCAAACATTCGAAGAGCTTCCATCTTATAACGCTCGAGTGCCATTCGGACTCTGAAGATTTTCTTCCAACTTAAAACGTTTGGGAATTTCTTAGTGTAGTAAGTCTGCTCAATCTTCTTGTATTGTAACTCCATGTTGGTCATGTTGCTTACAATAATCTTGTAGTCTTCTTCGGACAAATCTTTTCCCGGATTCTGCAACTTACGTTGTTTTGCACCTATTTTTCTTTGTTCCGCCTCCATCTCCTTTAATAGAGGGAAGAATTTGGCTGACTCTTCAGGTGTGAGTTCTGCTTGTTTGGCAATGAATTCCTCGCGTCTCTTTTCGAATTCTTCTGGTGAAAACTCCCTACGACCCATCCTACCATCTCGTGGCATTTGTGCTGCCATTGAGAGAGTAAACATCAATGCTGTCAATATGCAAAGGATCTTTTTCATTTTAGATAGTACTTCTGTTATGTTGTGGGTGTTTTTAATAAGAATCTCCTGAGAGGTAGCAATAAACGTCGTCAGTGTCGAGCATTGAATATTCCATCATGTCTTCTTGCATTTTTTCCTCGTAACTTGCAGTAAGTTCGGCAGATTCGTTGCTTGAACTGTTGTAAATCTTAGTTATAAAAGTAGTTCCCACAACAAGGACTACAATGCATGCTGCAGCTGAAGACCACTTCCACCAAGAGTTCTTTCTGCCTTGATTGATGCTGATAACTTTTGTTTCTTCAGCAGGAATCTTAGACATAACCCTTTCGGTGAGAGTGTCGAAATAGTTTTCTGGAACCTTGAACACGTCCGTGTTCCTGAGTTCGTTAATGTCTATATTCTTCATATCTGTCATAATATCCTGTATGTTCTTTTGACTATATAGGTAAGTAAAGGTTTAAATGTATCAATAAAAAATGTTAATATTTTCAACAATTTATTCGTTAGTTAACGTTTGGGGGATAAAAATCACTCTTTCGATCGGAAGAACTTAGTGATTTTCTCCACTGCGAGATGATAAGAGGCCTTCAAAGCGCCGATGCTTGTACCTGTCACTTCTGATATCTCTTCGTATTTCATCTCTTCGTAGTACTTCATCGTGAATACGGCCTTTTGCTTGGCAGGTAGGGAACTAATTGCCTCTTGTAAGAGTTTTTGTGTTTCATCTCCATCAAAGAATTCGTCGCTTTCAAGTTGGTTTGCTGCTCCTCCTTCTTCTGTGTCGATGGATATCGCCTCCTTTTTCTGTTTGAGGAAGGTGATGCTCTCGTTGTAAGCTATCTTGTAAAGCCATGTGGTGAGTTTTGAGTCACCTCTGAACGATTCTATGTTGTTCCATGCCTTGAGGAATGTGTTCTGCAAAACATCATCAGCATCGTCATGGTCGACAACTATGTGGCGAATCTGCCAATATAGCGTTCGGCTATAGTGGTTGACCATCATCTCGAAAGCCTTCCTTCGCGTTGATGGGTCTTTGAGTTTTACCAGTAGAGCTGATTCGTCGAATGCGTTCATTGGATTGTACAAGAATGCTTTTGTAGGTTTGACCAGATATTTAGTGATAGGTTTAGTCTCTTGAGCAAAAAAAGTGGTTTAGGCACATGGCCTTAACCACTTTTATGTATGTTGCACGATTGATTTCCTTATTCTTTAAGTTTTTGCTTGTTTACTTAAGATAAATCTTACGAGTGTATTTGCCAATGCGAACGATGTAGCAACCTTTGTTTAGATTAGCTAAATCAATATTCTTGCTCGCACTGTCGATACGCAAGGTATATACCTTTTCTCCTGTGATGCTGAATACTTCGAGAACCATACGGTCTGCATTCTTCACATGGAGTGTTGACTCAGAAACTGAAACCGAAACTGCGCTCTGCTCTGTTTCGATAGGAGTTCTTTGATAGTCCTGTGCCATCATCTTCGCAGGCATGCAAGCGAGGATGGTGAAGAGGAATCCAAATGCAATATTTAGTATAGTTTTAGTCATAAGCAAAATACTTTTGTGCAAATTTAGAAAGTTTTGTTGAAAAAAACAAGAGTTTCGTGTAATTTTTTCGCTCTTTCTTCGTTAATTGTGCATTTTGTTGCACAAAAACGTATATTTAATCAATGGATAGTTGCCTTTTTTAGATATTTATGCACAAACCTTCATTTGCAAGTGTTGTGTTGGGAAAAATCGCCTTTGCCTCGTTCAAAACCATATTTTCATCCTTATATCTTGATGAGAGATGACCAATGAGAAGACGTTTTACGCCTGCCAGTTTTGCCATTTCGGCTGCTTGTTCTGCTGTGGAGTGGAAGGTCTTATCTGCTGTCATCTTGTGCTCATTTGCGAATGTGGCCTCATGATAAAGCAGGTTGACACCCCTAAGTTGCTCAGCATTATCTGGCTTGAACATTGTATCCGAGCAATAAGCATACGAACGTATAGGGTCGGCTGGGGTAGTGAGCAGATGGTTTGGGATGATTTCGCCATCAGGAGAAGTCCAATCCATTCCGAGTTTAATGTTGTTTATCTGCGAAATAGGAATCTTGAAAGCATCGATAGCGTCGCGTTTGATATGGCGCATCAATTGCTTTTCCCTGAACAAGAATCCGCAGCACTTAATCTTATGTTTGAGTGGGATTGTCTCGACTGTTACCGAACGATCTTCGTAGATAACGACTCTCTGCTTCACATCAACCTCGTTGATTTCCACATTGAATTCCATACCGTTGCAGAAATAGTCGAGTTGTGGCTGCAGCACAGCCTTTGTGTCAACAGGACCATAGATGTGCAATGTGGCAGTTCTACCAAGCAGAGCGAGTGAAGATATAAGTCCGATAAGCCCGAAACAATGGTCACCATGCAGATGAGAGATGAAAATATGGTTTATGTGAAGGAATTTGAGGCGACTCTTGCGTAACTGCATCTGAGCACCTTCGGCACAATCAATCATAAACAGTTTTTCACGCACGTTCAAGACCTGCATGGAACAAAAATGATGCGGAGTCGGCAAAGCCGCTCCGCATCCAAGAATATGTAATTCGAATTTTTCCAAAATTACGTCAATTACATTACTTCACCATGCTAAATGCCCCAAAGAATCCATAGGACCTAAATTGTACATTGTACATGGTAAATGGTACATGTATTTACTTCTCCATTGAAGCCTTAAGAGCTGCGAGAGCGTCGAGGTCACCGAGAGTAGTAGAAGCTGCTACGTTCTTGATAACTGGAGCCTGCTCCTTAGCTGGACGAGCTGCCTTCTTAGCTGCGATTTCAGCCTTCTTTGCTGCCTTAGCTTCTTCACGCTGAACATCTTCGAAAATGCGTGAGTGAGAAAGGATGATGCGCTTAGCGTCCTTGTTGAACTCGATTACCTTGAAATCGAGAGTTTCACCAAGCTGAGCCTGTGAACCATCTTCCTTAACGAGGTGCTTTGGAGTAGCGAAGCCTTCAACACCCTGCTCAAGAGCGATTACAGCACCCTTGTCAAGAACTTCGATGATCTTACCCTGGTGAACTGAACCTGGAGTGAAGATGCCTTCGAAGTTATCCCATGGGTTATCCTCAAGCTGCTTGTGACCGAGAGAGAGACGACGGTTTTCCTTGTCGATGTCGAGAACCTGAACCTCGATTGGCTCACCAATCTTAGTGAATTCAGATGGGTGCTTAACCTTCTTAGTCCAAGAGAGGTCAGAGATGTGGATAAGACCATCAACACCTTCTTCAACTTCTACGAATACACCGAAGTTAGTGAAGTTGCGAACCTTAGCAGTGTGCTGTGAACCAACTGGGTACTTGTTTTCGATGTTCTCCCATGGATCTTCCTTAAGCTGCTTGATACCGAGAGACATCTTGCGCTCTTCGCGGTCGAGAGTGATGATAACTGCATCAACTTCGTCACCAACCTTGAGGAAATCCTGTGCTGAGTGGAGGTGTGCGCTCCATGACATTTCTGAAACGTGGATAAGACCTTCAACACCTGGAGCGATTTCGATGAATGCACCGTAGTCTGCCATAACGACAACCTTACCGTGTACCTTGTCACCAACCTTAAGCTCTGAATCGAGAGCATCCCATGGGTGTGGAGTGAGCTGCTTGAGACCGAGAGCAATACGCTTCTTCTCATCATCGAAGTCGAGGATAACAACGTTGAGCTTCTGGTCGAGAGCAACAACTTCCTTAGGATCGCTTACGCGGCCCCAAGAGAGGTCTGTAATGTGGATGAGACCATCAACACCACCGAGGTCGATGAATACACCGTATGATGTGATGTTCTTAACTGTACCTTCGAGGATCTGACCCTTTTCGAGCTTAGAGATGATTTCCTTCTTCTGAGCTTCGAGTTCAGCCTCAATGAGTGCCTTGTGGCTAACAACTACGTTGCGGAACTCCTGGTTGATCTTAACGATCTTGAATTCCATAGTCTTGCCAACAAATGTATC
>DCIW01000016.1:5412-6015 GCA_002317225.1 Prevotellaceae bacterium UBA1716
GGGAGGAATGCCTCAGTTCCAAATACATCAACGATCATACCGCCCTTAGTGCGGCACTTAACAAAGCCCTTTACGATTTCGTTGTTATCGAGAGCAGCGTTAACACGATCCCAAGAACGAGACTGGCGAGCCTTCTTGTGAGAAAGGATGAGCTGACCCTTCTTGTCTTCCTGTGATTCGATGTAAACCTCAACTGTATCACCAACTGCGAGTTCTGGGCAGTAACGGAATTCGCTCTTAGCGATAACACCTGCGCTCTTGTAGCCGATGTTAACGAATACTTCGCGATCGTTGATTGCTTCAACTGTACCGTCAACTACTTCGTTGTCGTTTACATTGTTGAGTGTTGCTTCGTAAGCCTTTGTCTGTGCTTCAAGCTCAGCAGCGCTTACACCGTCGTTCTCGAATGATTCCCAATCGAAATTTTCCAACGGATTGATTTCTTTAATTGCCATAAATGTTAAAAAATTGTTTTTGTTAAATTAATAACGTTAGACATTATATTTATTATTAATAAGGTGTAATTCTGCTATCCAAACGGCTTCATTATACAAGAGTGCATAAGAATAGCGCCGTCCTTCAAGCGGCACTTACACCAAATCG
>DCIW01000183.1 GCA_002317225.1 Prevotellaceae bacterium UBA1716
TTTGTCTGCACCTGAGTACCGAAATCGAGACTTCCCGACACGTCGACCATCAGAATCACCGTCAACTCACGCTCTTCCTCAAACACCTTCACATAAGGCTTGCCGAGACGGGCAGTCACGTTCCAGTCGATGTCGCGAACATCATCACCATACTGATATTCGCGCACCTCACTGAACGCCATACCACGCCCCTTGAACGCCGAATGGTATTCGCCTGCAAAGATGTTGTTCGAAAGACCACGAGTCTTGATTTCAATCTTACGAACGCGTTTAAGTAATTCTTCTGTTTCCATTAAGGCACCTCAACCTTATTGATAATCTTACTGATAATTTCTTCTGTATTTACATTGCTTGCCTCTGCCTCATAAGTGAGACCGATACGATGACGGAGAACATCGTGAGCAACAGCACGTACATCTTCAGGAATGACATAACCACGACGCTTGATGAAAGCGTATGAACGAGCTGCGAGAGCGAGGTTGATACTTGCACGAGGCGAACCACCGAAACTGATGAGTCCCTTGAGTTCCTTAAGATTGTACTTCTCTGGGAAACGAGTTGCGAAAACGATGTCAGCAATATACTGCTCTATCTTCTCGTCGAGATAAACCTGACGAACAACCTTACGAGCCTCTTCGATTTCCTGAGTTGACATGATAGGACGGATAGTCTGCGACTCGCCCGAGATGTTCTGACGGATAATCTTCTTCTCTTCCTCAAGCTTTGGATAGTCGATGATTACCTTGAGCATGAAACGGTCAACCTGTGCTTCTGGAAGTGGATAAGTTCCCTCCTGCTCGATTGGGTTCTGTGTTGCCATTACGAGGAAAGGCTTTGGAAGTTCGTAAGTAGTTGTAGAGATAGTTACCTGACGCTCCTGCATTGCTTCGAGAAGTGCTGACTGCACCTTTGCTGGAGCACGGTTGATTTCGTCTGCAAGAACGAAGTTAGCGAATACAGGACCTTTCTTTGCGATGAACTGGCCATCCTTCTGACTATAAATCATAGTACCGATAACATCGGCAGGGAGAAGGTCTGGAGTAAACTGTATACGAGAAAACTGTGCATCTATAAGAGATGAGAGAGTCTTGATTGCTTTTGTCTTTGCCAAACCAGGCACACCTTCGAGAAGGATATGTCCATCAGCGAGGAGGCTGATGAGGAGTGATTCAACAAGATGCTTCTGACCGACGATGGCTTGATCCATACCGGTCATGATGTTAGTTACGAAAGAACTATGTCTTTCGATTCGCTCATTGAGTTCGCGAATGTCAATAGCTTCTGCCATATATTTAATTTGAGTTTTTGAGTTTTTGAGTTTTTGAGTTTTCGAGTTCTATGTGGAAAACGATCTATGACCATTTAAAACATAAAAACTTACAAACTAATAAACTTACAAACTTATTCATTTATTTCCGACTGCAAAATTAACTCTTATTTTTAACATAAAATGTTAAATAAAATATAAAAAACCGACCAAGGGCCGGTTTTTAAATGTATTTAAGGATATGAGTCAAATAACAGGGTAAATATTAAGGCAATTTCACAACAGCACCTACAGGTACGTTGTCTGGATTCTTGAAGTTGTTTATGCGGATAATGGCACGAACAGAATCCTTTGTACCATAGTACATCTGCGAAATTCTGGTAAGCGACTGTCCCTTTGCAAGCACATGAGTCTTAGGAGTTGACGCTTTCTTTGAGTCTGCAGTTTTCTTTGTCTCGGCAGCCTTCTTGGCTTCTTCTGCCTTCTTGGCTTCAGCAGCTTTCTTAGCTTCTTCCGCCTTCTTAGCTTCAGCAGCTTTCTTCTTGTCCTCGTCAGCCTTCTTCTTTTCTTCGGCAGCCTTCTTGGCATCCTCTACCCTCTTTGCTTCTTCAGCCTTTTTAGCTTCAGCAGCTTTCTTTGCTTCCTCAATCTTCTTAGCCTCCTCTGCCTTCTTCTGGGCAGAATCATCAACAGGAGCAGGAGTTGCAGTAGAATCAACGAGAGAAGAATCTGCAGCTATCGAATCCGAATCATTGACAGCTGCATTTGATGCAGCCTCAATTTCTTCCATATCGTAAGTCACCTCGTATTGCGAATTGCGGTAAAGATAATATGCCACACCAGCAAGGATAAGGACTACAGCCGCAAGGATTATCCACAATCTGCGATGTCCACCGTCCTCATATTCATCATCATCGTCGTCGTCATCGTCATCATCATCCTGATCATAGAGATAACGCTGCAACGCCTCATTGTGAGATGGCTGCTCCTGACTCAATGGTGAAATTGGAGTTGGAGTATCGGCAGCAGGTTCTTCTGCAGGTTCTTCTGCAGCAACTGTAGGAGTTTCCTGACCTTCTACCTCGATAGGACTTTCGTCTGCAGTCTCTGGTTCAGAAAGTGGTTCAGCAACAGCCTCTACAGCAGGAGCGGCACTTGCGGCAACAGTACTTGCGGCAACGGCAGCCTTTGCCATTTCCTTGATGAGGGCTTCAGGAGCCTGATTATTCTGAAGACGATCGAGAAGGAGTTCGAGACGGCGATATTCAGCCTGCGCCTTCTTTGCCTCTTCGAGAGTTTGGTCGGCACGGTCTTTTGCATTCTGCATATCCTTAGCCACTTCGTCCACACTCTCCGGAGTAGAAATGAGCATATCGATTCCGCTGAGTTCGTCCTTTGGCACTTCCACATTTTCAGGTTCGGCATCATCACCAAAGACGATTGCGCCCACCTCAGCCTTAGCATCTTCGCCTGCCTTCTGAAGAGCAGCCTCAATTTCAGCCTTCGTATCCTCGGCCGACTGCACACCTGCTTCAGCAACTGCATCTTCAACCTGCTTTATCACCTCCGCCTTTTTCTGTTCAGCAAGTTCGTCAGGAGTAAAGGAAACCTTCTTGTAACCATCGATGACGATACGCTCGCCATTGGTCACATTCACACTCTCACGACTGCTGACATCAACAATCTTAAACGTACCAAGTCCCTTTATCTTGACTTGGCCATCAGCGTTGAGTCCATCAACTATTGTATCAAAGAAAGACTTACCAAAAGCGTCGGTAACCTTTTTTGACACGCCATACTGACTCGAGAAGATGTCAGATATAGCTTGAAGCGTAACCTTTTCGTTCATCTTTTATAATTACTTGTTAATTCTGCCTTTCAAAGTTGCACTCATCTTGAAACTGAGTGCCTTCTTGCCTGGAATAATCTTGAAGGTTTTGGTCGTAGGATTATACATCTTACGCTCTGCCTTCTCCTTTATTTCGAAATTGCCAAATCCTTGAACTGACACAAGATTGCTTGTCTGCATCTCCTGTACGAAGACGTCGACAAATTGTTCAGTCAAGGCCGAAACTTCCGCCTCATCCATTCCGAGGCGTTCAGCCAATGATTGGACAAATGTCTTGTGTGTCATATTCTGTTATATTGTTGTTCTTAAGTTTGTTCAAACCGTTTTACTTTTTAATCTTACCATAAAGGTCAAAATCATCTGAATCAATGATTTCCACATCGTAGAAGCTGCCTCTGCGAAGCATGCCGTCAGCCACAGGGATGAGCACTTCAGGGTCAACTTCAGGAGAGTCAAACTCTGTACGACCTACATAGTATTCACCTTCCTTGCGATCGATGATGACCTTGAGAGTCTGTCCTACCTTAGCAGATTGCACCTCTGCCGAAATCTCCTGCTGAAGCGACATGAGGTCGGAGAGTCGCTGCTGCTTCACTTCGTCAGGCACTTCGTCTTTCAACTTCTTCTGAGCTGGTGTGCCCTCCTCTTCGCTGTAGGCAAAAGCACCCATACGGTCGAACTTTGCCCATCTTACGAAGTCCTTGAGTTCCTCAAATTCCTCTTCGCCCTCGCCAGGGAATCCGACCATCAAGGTGGTGCGGAGACAAATGCCAGGCACTTCCTCGCGTATGCGTTCTATTAATTTATAAGTCTCTTCTTTGTCGACATGACGCTGCATGTTTGTAAGCACCTTTGTGCTGACATGCTGAAGGGCTATGTCGAGATACTTGCACACATTCTTTCGCTCACGAATCACCTTCAGCAGTTCCCAAGGGAAATTCATCGGATAAGCATAATGAAGACGAATCCACTTCACGCCCTTGATGTCGCTGATACGCTCCACGAGTTCGGCAATGCGCTGTTTGCCATATAGGTCGAGACCGTAGTATGTGAGTTCCTGAGCAATAATCTGAAACTCCTTAACGCCCTCGCTCACAAGATGTTCCACCTCAGCCACAATATCCTCGATAGGACGACTCTGGTGCTTGCCTGTGATGATTGGGATGGCGCAATAGGCACAATGGCGGTCGCAGCCCTCCGAAATCTTGAGGTAGGCATAGTGCTTTGGAGTGGTGAGTCGGCGTTCGTACTGGCGTTCCTTCTGATACACCTTACCGAGGTCGTTCACGAGTTCTGTCCAGTTGAACTTGCCGTAGAACTTGTCCACCTGTGGAATCTCATGTCCAAGTTCCTTCATGAATCGCTGCGAGAGACAACCCATCACATACACCTGTTTCACACGTCCCTCCTCCTTTGCCTGACAGAGTTCGAGAATCATGTTCACGCTCTCCTCCTGAGCATCGGCAATGAAACCACAAGTGTTCACCACTATAATCTCGCCCTGAGGATTATCAGAGTCGTGAGTCACATGGTAACCATTGAGTTCGAGTTGGCGTATGAGTCGTTCGGAGTCAACAAGATTCTTGGAACAACCGAGAGTGATTATGTCGATAGTATTCTTTCGCATTATTGTTCCGCTTATTTGTTTCCGAAGAGGCTCTCTACGAATTCTTTTCTGTTAAATGGTTGGAGGTCAAGCATATTCTCACCGAGACCGATGTACTTCACTGGAATCTTGAACTGGTCGCTGATTCCGATTACCACACCACCCTTCGCAGTGCCGTCGAGCTTTGTGATTGCCATACTTGTCACGTCTGTTGCAGCAGTAAACTGCTTTGCCTGCTCAAACGCATTCTGACCAGTACTGCCATCGAGAACGAGAAGAACCTCGTCTGGAGCGGTGTCAACCACCTTCTTTATTGCGTTCTTTATCTTTGTGAGCTCGTTCATAAGACCCACCTTGTTGTGGAGGCGACCGGCTGTATCGATGATAACCACATCAGCTCCGTTAGCCTTTGCCGAACTAACAGAGTCATAAGCCACGGCAGCAGGATCGCTGCCCATCTGCTGCTTCACTACAGGCACGCCCACACGTTCGCCCCAAATGCAGAGTTGCTCTACAGCCGCTGCACGGAATGTGTCGGCAGCACCGAGATACACGTTGAGTCCGAGTTGCTTGAACTGGTAAGCGAGTTTGCCGATAGTGGTAGTCTTGCCCACACCGTTCACACCAACCACGAGTATGACGTATGGTTTATGGCCTTCAGGGATAGAGAATCCTTCTGTGTCTTCAGTATGGTTTTCGGTGAGGAGCGAAGCAATCTCCTCACGCAATATCTTGTTGAGTTCGCCAGTGCCTACATACTTGTCGCGAGCCACACGAGCCTCAATCTTTTCAATAATCTTCAATGTCGTGTCAACACCCACATCGCTCGTAACGAGAACTTCCTCGAGATTATCGAGCACATCCTCGTCGACAGTCGATTTGCCTGCCACTGCATGAGTGATCTTGTCCCACATGCTCTCCTTAGTCTTGGCAAGTCCGTTGTCAAGTGTTTCTTTCTTCTCTTTGCTTGAGAATAGTTTTCCAAAGAATCCCATAAGCAATAAATATATATTTTGTTATGTCTGTATTCTACTATATTAATGTGCAAATATACGACATTTTTCTGATACAAAAAAACTTCAATGCCAAAAAGGAACAAAAAAACCTCTCCAACATCGTGGAGAGGCCTTATTTTATATCTCTTTACCTATTTACCCTACCCAAAAAATGGTAAATGGTAAATAGTAAATAGTAAATGCAATTACTTCTTAAGATAGTCCTTTACCTGTTCTGCTGGAACCATCTTCTCGTCGAATGCGTAAGCACCAGTCTTTGGTGACTTGAACATCTTGATGACCTTAGTGAACGAGCGTCCGTCCTTAGTCTGGAGTGTTGCGACTGTTTTCTTTGCCATAGTGGTATATTATTACTTAATCTCCTTATGAACTGTCATTCTCTTAAGGATAGGGTTATACTTCTTGAGCTCCAAGCGGTCTGGAGTGTTCTTGCGGTTCTTAGTAGTGATGTAACGTGATGTACCTGGAAGACCGCTGTTCTTCATCTCTGTGCACTCGAGGATTACCTGTACACGATTACCTTTAGCTTTCTTTGCCATTTCTTAATCTCCTTTTCTTTAATTAACCAATTACCTGGTTTGCGAGAGTCTTGATATCGAGGTTGCCCTTAACGATAGCCTGCTTGATAGCTGCATCAAGACCGATGCGGTTAATAATACGTAAACCAGCTGCACTAACCTTGAGGTAAATCCAGCAATCCTCTTCTACATAGTAGAATTTCTTTGTGAACAAGTTAACATCGAAGTGTCTCTTTGTTCTGCGAAGTGAGTGAGAAACGTTGTTTCCGATCTGCGACTTCTTTCCTGTGATCTGACAAATTTTTGACATTGTACTGTTTTTAATTAATAATGTTAATCATTGCCGAATGGACTTGAACCGTCCCGAGGGCTTCTGATGGGGAATTTAATCTCCGTTTTTATGGGAGGAATTTCCTTTGTGATTCGGTTGGGATTCGAACCCAAGACCCACAGCTTAGAAGGCTGTTGCTCTATCCAGCTGAGCTACCGAACCATCCTTATTTGCAATGCTGAAAGCACACACTTTCGCAAATTGCGGGTGCAAAGGTACGCATTTAATTTGAACTGGCAAAACATTTTAAGGAAAAAATCCACCACAACAGTTGATTTTTAGCACAATTAGTGGGCAGATGGAAATATACTGATGGTTTTCCTTGTAGTTTTTTCATAGGAATTACAATCGTCAGCGAATTAGAAGAAACAGTCTCCTTCTGGGATTTCGGCTCGCTCAATACACATTACATAATATATCGGCATGTAGGTGATGTTTCCCTTTGTATATACTTCGCGCTCATTGTCAAGCACGATACCCGATTGGATGTTATACTCTTTGTCTGCGAGAAATCGATCAAGCGCCTTATGCGAAGTAAAGTCCTTACCAGATTTCACCTCAATAGGCAAAACGGTCATGCTGGCCACATTATTTACAAGATAATCAACTTCTCCCTTCTTCGCATTATCATAATAGAAGAGGTCATGACCATGTGCTTTCAATTCCTGAGCAACCACGCTCTCATAAACCGAACCAAGGTTAACACTTCTTTCATCCTTCATCACCGGAGCAATATTGTACTCATACAAGCGGCCAGTGAGCATTCCCACGTCATTCAGATACAATTTTAGCAAGTTCTTGTGAACTGATTCAGACAGAGGGTATTTGGGATTGGATATGGCATGCACGTCAAGGGCGATGCCAGAGGATATGAGGTATTCAAACTCTTCAGCATACCAATCAAACCTGTCTCCCTTCTTGTCGCGAATATCCTTCGCCACAATGCGCTTCTTCTTGTTCTCCATCTGAGATATAATCATGTCATAGATGCGACGCACAAGAAGTTTCTTGCTCGACTCTTTCTCATATTTGGCAGCATCCTCCTTATAAAGGTTGCGAACAGCCTCCTGAACCTCACGAACTCGAACGATATTGTGAGTTTCCAGATAAGTGTTGACTGCATCTGGCAGACCTCCCACCAACAGATACTTTCTGAACTCACCCAACAGATTTTCGTGTTGTGCCTCAGAAAGCGAAACTTGCCGCCTGTAGCAATCACGCACATGATCGAGAGCCTCCCTGCCCCACCCTTCTGCTATCAGCCACTCTTCAAAGTCAAGCTGATACATCTGCTTACGGACGATGCTACCAACGGGGATAGAAGTCGTATTGCGAAGAGTGATACCAAGCAAACTGCCACTGGCAATATAAGTAAACTTACCTTCTTCTCGCAAGAATTTTAGCATAGTAAGATACTGAGGGTAGTGCTGTATCTCATCAAGGAAGACAAGCGTGTCGGACTTGTCGCCCAAATTTCCACCCGCAACCATGCTCAAGGTCACATAGAACTCATCCAATCCGCGTATGTCACGGAACAGGGCATTCGTTTCATCGTCCTTGACAAAATTCACCTCAACAAAGTGGGTGTAAAGTCGTTTGCCAACCTCACGAATAATGTACGATTTGCCTATCTGCCTGGCTCCTTCCACTATCATTATCTTGTCGTTACCAGAACGCAGATGTGCTTCAATATCTGTGCTAATTTTTCTGTACAGCATAGTAGAATTACACTTTTTCTTAATTTTTACGCTTGCAAAATTACACTTTTTCCTTTAAATACACATCAAGAAATTACACTTTTTCTCTTTTTCAACCGTAATAGTATAAAATCCTTAGGATTTATCATGTAATCTTTACTATCCAGCAAAGCTTATTGGCCACATCGAAGCCTTTTGACATCACGAAATTTGTGTCCTATCAAGCTCTTGCAACATTCTTTACGCCTTCGTCCCTTATCGCAAAGCGCTTTGCTGGCTTTCAAAAGCAAAGCCCCGAAAGCAGGATAACTTTCGAGGCTTTACAATATGTAGGGTAATCTGTAGGGGCAAGATTACCAGATAGATTCTTCGTTGGAGAAGTCAACTGCTTCGCGGTCCTTTGCGAGGACAGGCTTTTCAGGGTTGCAATCAGCACCGGAAACGATGATGAGCATTGGCATTGCGTTGATCATCTGGATTTCCATTACTGGAGATTCATATATTTTCTTCATGATAATATGCTTTGATTTTGAGGATTATTACTTTACCATTACTTTCACAGTCTTGCCTTCTGCAGTCTTCACGATGTTGACACCCTTCTGGAGAGAGTTGACACGTGTACCGTT
>DCIW01000011.1 GCA_002317225.1 Prevotellaceae bacterium UBA1716
GATGGTTCTGGTTCGAACAATTTCATGGGTTATCTCGCTTATCTGCGTCTTTTGCCTCAATCAATGTCGGAGAAAGATATCAAGCACTTCGAAGAGCACTTCCGTCTTAGTGAACCATTCCCATCGCTTGGAGATGATGACTTTGAGGAGATTGATCCAGACTCTAAGTTCACTCTCAATCCTGCATTTAAGCTCCAATCAGAATCAAAGGAGGCAGTCACTCTCACAGGTAGCAACCCATCGTTTAATGATGATCCTCTCAACAATGGTGTTCAAATACTCAAAGAAGTGAAAGGCGACTTTGTTCTTATGGCTATTATTGAAGATATGGAAGGACTTTCGCAGCACAATGTGAAGGCTTACAACGAAGGTGGCATTTGCATCCATGATGGAAAGAATACTCTATACCAATATGGTGCTTTCCCACTATATAATTGTGGTAATATGCTCACTATCCTTGGTCGTGGTCGTCCTCAATACCAGAACTATAAGGGTTATCAATTTGACAAGTACATCCAGTTTGAACGAAAAGGCAATCAACTCTTTGCCCGTTCTTCAGCCGATGGCAAGACTTGGAACAACAACCCAGGTTCACCTATCGAACTGAAAGCTGAAACCCTCAAACTTGGCATATACCAAACTACATATTCAGACACCAAGAGTTGGGTAAAATTGAAGGACATCAAGATTTACAAGTAAAAAGAAATAGCGAGGATTTCGGTTCTCGCTATTCTTCTTTTTATATTTAGTACGAATAAAGATGGGCTTCGCCAACGTAAATTATTCGCGAATTTGAACGTGAATTTTAATCGTAAATTATTATACTAACTAAAATTCACGTTTCAAATTTACGTTACATTTACGATAAATTTACGTTATGCCGTAGGCAAAAATTAGTTTAATCAAGATAAAAAAGACAGAACACTACAACAAAAGCCAGATGACACTATATCATCTGGCTTTCACATGTTTATCTCAGTAACTACTCCCTCCCTATAGGGAGGGCGAGGGGTGGGTCTTTTTATTCACCCAACTGAACTGCATAACTCATCTGCTTTCCTGCTGGAGTCTGACCCCAAATCCAGAGAGTCTGGTCTTCTGAGTTCTGTGCAATCTTGAATATCTGCTCAAGATCCTTGACAGTCTTGATTGTCTGACCGTTACACTTACGGATGATGAAGTCCTTCTGCAATCCTGCCTCTGCAAGCTTACCACTTTTGATTGATGTGATCTGAACACCGCTTGAGAGGTTGAGTGACTTCTTCTGGCTATCTGTAAGTTCCTTGAACTCAGCACCGAGAGTGTCGATAGTAGTAGTCTTCACAACTGCTGTTGTACCCTTTGCATTGCGGAATGTGATTGTGAATGTATGCTTCTTCTTTTCGCGGAGAACAGTCACTTCTGCCTTGTCACCAGGAGCATACTTAGTTGTGCTTTCCTGAAGTTCAGACATCTTTGTAATCTTCTTTCCGTCGACATCGATGATAACGTCACCACTCTTGATGCCCGCTGTTGCTGCAGCTCCTTCTTCAACTACCTCTGCAACATATACACCATCGTTAGTGCCGAAGTCTGCCTTGAACTTCTCATCCTTCTGCTTCTGTGCATCGATATAGTCGAGGAGTGACATACCCTGGATACCGAACATAGCACGCTGAACTGTTCCGTAGTTCTTGAGGTCGCTTACCACCTTCTTTACGATAGTAGTTGGGATGGCAAAACCATAACCGATGTAAGAACCTGTCTGCGAATAAAGCATAGCGTTGATACCGATGAGTTCGCCACGAACATTCACGAGAGCACCTCCCGAATTGCCTTGGTTGATGGCAGCATCAGTCTGGATGAACGACTGGATACGTGTCTTGACATCGTCGCGTGAACTTGCTGCACCGAGATTACGAGCCTTGGCACTTACGATACCAGCAGTTACTGTTGTATTCAAGCCAACTGGATTACCGATTGCAAGCACCCATTCACCCACCTTAAGAGCCTCAGAGTCACCGATTGTGAGTGATGGAAGGTTTTCGCCATCAATCTTGAGGAGTGCGAGGTCGGTATCTGGGTCGAGACCGATAACGCGTGCTGTAAACTCACGGTTGTCGTTGAGTGTAATCTGAATATCGTCTGCATCCTCTACAACGTGATTATTTGTCACGATATAACCATCATTGCTGATGATTACACCCGAACCCGCAGCCTGACGCTTTGGAGTCTGAACCTGACGACGCTGAGTTCCATTGCCACGACGCTGTCCGAAGAAGTCTCCGAAGAAATCCTCAAATGGATCAGAATACTCGATAGTTTCCACCTTGCCTCCCATTGTCACCTTGATATACACAACGGCATCGCTTGCCTTTTCAGCGGCATAAGTCAAGTCAACCGGCTGGTTTGGTGTGCTGTGGGCATTTGAAAGTGTCATTATTTTTTCGTCAACATGCTTGTTTGATTCAGCAGTGATCTCGGTGTCAGTCATAAAACTATCACTCTTGTGACCAAAATGATTGAATGCAGAGAAGGCAAATGCTCCTGTCATTCCTGAAAGAAATGCTACTCCAACGAGAGTACCATAGATTCTTTTTGTTGTTTGATTCATAACTTAATCTTATTTTAATTGTTAATTTTAGTCTTGTTTTAACTTTTCGAATGCAAAATTACACTAAGGTTTAATACTAACAAAACATTTTTGCAAGAAAAAACGATTTATTGAACTTGTTTAACAATTTAAGACGATTCGTTAACACGCATTTAATAATGAATTTGATAATTTCACAACCTTTTCACTTTCTTTTTATACACTTTAGAGCATTAACATTGTTAAATTAATGCCCTTTTACCAAATCTTAATTCTTAATTCATAATTCTTAATTAAAAAATTCCTACCTTTGCACGCGGAAAGCAGCAGGGCAGTCTGTCGCTGGTGCAGCTTTATGGCTACACGAGAGGAAAGTCCGGGCAGCAAAGGGCATCCCACTTGCTAATTTACAAGCAGTCCGCGAGGGTTGAGTAATGCAGAAGAAAATAACCGCCATCATGGCAAGGGTGAGAAGGTGAGGTAAGAGCTCACCAGCAGTGTGGTGACACATCTGGCTGTGCATCTTGGGAGCTGCAAGTTCATGTATACTACCGCCATCAGGGTTGCCCGCCCGATTGTTCGGTAGAGGGTAGAACGCTTGAGGCATGAGGTGACTCATGTCCTGGATAAATGACGGACATCTTTCTTTCGGGAAAGATACAGAACCCGGCTTATCGTTCTGCTGCTTTCTTTTTTATTAAAAGCAAGCATAACAATAATAAAATGCGGAACAAATAGGATGTCCTAAGTGTTCCGCATTTATCATTTAATGATGAATTATTCCGCTATCATCTTTACGAAATAATCATGTACACGAGTATCTTCATTCAATTCGGGATGAAAAGAAGTTACTAATTGCTTTCCTTGTCTTGCTGCAACAATATGTCCATCGACTGTTGAAAGCACCTTAACTCCCTCTCCCACCTTATTAATATATGGAGCACGAATGAAAGTCATTGGGATGGTTCCAATTCCTTCAAACTCATCTTCAGTATAAAAACTGCCCAACTGACGACCATAAGCATTTCGCTTAGCTTCGATGTTCATTGTGTTGAGATGAGTGTCATCAAGCATGATTAGCCCTGCACATGTGCCAAATGTTGGAAGACCATTTTTTATGGCCTGACTAACTGGCTCGAACAACTCTTCGTCCTTGATGATTCGCATCATTGCAGTGCTTTCTCCACCAGGAATGATAAGGCCGTCCTTCTCTTGATTCCAATCGTCTAAGTTTCTGATTAGGAACGATTCGACTCCTAACTTTTGGAGCATCTGCTGATGTTCAGCAAATGCTCCTTGAAGTGCTAATATTGCTATTTTCATAAACATGAAATATGCTTACCTATCCAATTGGGAAGATTATTTGCCTCTTTCAGCCATCAACAACTGAATTTCACCTTCGTTGATACCAACCATTGCTTCACCAAGGTCTTCGCTGAGTTCTGCAATAATCTTTGGATTCTGATAGTTGGTTACAGCCTTTACGATTGCCTGGGCACGCTTAACTGGGTCACCGCTCTTGAAGATACCACTACCAACAAACACACCTTCAGCACCAAGTTGCATCATTAGAGCAGCATCGGCAGGAGTTGCAACACCTCCGGCAGCGAAGTTTACTACTGGAAGCTTACCATTTTCGTGTACATACTGAACGAGTTCGTAAGGAACACGAAGCTGCTTTGCTGCCTCATAAAGTTCATCCTCACTCATCGAAACGAGACGACGGATTTCGCTCTGCATCATTCGCATGTGGCGAACTGCCTGAATCACATCACCTGTTCCAGGTTCACCTTTCGTACGAATCATGGTTGCCCCTTCGTTGATACGACGCAATGCTTCGCCCAAATCCTTTGCACCACAAACGAAAGGAACATTGAACTTACGCTTGTCAATATGATAGACATCATCAGCAGGACTCAACACCTCACTCTCATCGATATAATCAATCTCGATTGCTTCAAGAATCTGTGCTTCAACAAAATGACCGATACGGCACTTTGCCATTACAGGAATAGAAACTGCTTCCTGAATTCCCTTAATCATCTTTGGATCGCTCATACGACTTACACCACCAGCAGCACGAATATCTGCAGGGATTCGTTCGAGAGCCATTACTGCACAAGCACCTGCTGCCTCAGCTATTCGTGCCTGTTCTGGGGTTGTCACATCCATAATCACACCGCCCTTAAGCATCTGAGCAAGGTTGCGGTTAAGTGTCGTTCTATCTTCCATTTTCTTTATATTTTAGTTGTATAATCGTTATCGTTTACTAAGTGTTTCGTAAGGATACGTTTTGAAGCATGCATTGCCAAACGTATCGTTAATCGCTTGCAAAGGTAGATACAAAAAAGGGAATAGGCAAAAACCTATTCCCATTATGTCTAACTTTGTACTGATAATTACAAAAGAATCCTGTATTCAGTAGGCGAACATCCCTTCTGCGAAACGAAGAACTTGCAGAAGACAGCCTGCGAAGAGAAGCCCATTGTATCCGAAATCTCTTGCATGTTAAGACGTGTAGACCCAAGCATGGTAATGATTTCGTTGACGAGATATTCACTGATAAGTTGCTTAGGAGATTTGCCTATCACCCTCATCGTCACTTTCGAAAGATAGCGTGTGCTGACATTCAACTTGCTCGCATAAAACGCCACATCATGGGCAGAGCGATAATGCACAGCGATGAGTCCCATGAACATATTATATATATCTGCCGAACGAAGACGACGTTCATCATCCGAAGTGACTGCATATACAAACTGGCTATGAACGTATGAATGTGCATTCGAAATAGCCTCATCCATATTATCTCCTAAGGCGAGTCTTGTTGCTATGGCTGACGAGAGTGCACCACCAACTCCGTGACGTTGCCAGCCGTCAGTATTCTGAGATGTGAAAATGGTGGGGGAATCGTTGTTCGGCTTATGGAGCAACGCCTTGAGCATACCTTCTATCATCTTTCCTCCACGAAGCAGGACGTATTTTGCTCCCATATCCTGCAACTTTGCGGTAGCTTCGAACATATCCTCATCAGTCTGTATCTTCATGTCGAGAAGGACTTCTGCATCACTACACTTAAGGAGGAGAATTGAAGCTTGTGGGATAAGATAGCGTTTCCATGCTTCGATGCTTTCGTTTGAAAGAAGCATTTCGCCCTTAGAAGACAAGATTCCGGGAGCAAGAATGATATTCTTACAACGAATAATTTCCTTGCTGAGAGACACGATGGTCTGAACATTTCGAACCAATCCAATCTTGATTGCTTTAGGATGCACTTCGTCGAGCACGCATTTGACTTGTTGCATAACCAAGTCTGTATCAATGTCATGGAGGAGTGGCAAACCTTGTTCGTCCGT
This sequence comes from Prevotellaceae bacterium UBA1716, assembly GCA_002317225.1. Classification (GTDB taxonomy): domain Bacteria; phylum Bacteroidota; class Bacteroidia; order Bacteroidales; family Bacteroidaceae; genus Minthosoma. The sequence continues at coordinate 5,929 of DCIW01000011.1, forward strand.
GACATTGATAGAAGTAATGGCAGTAACAGCATAGCATCCCAATGCCGTTATCGTGCGTATGTCGTTTTGGATTCCCGCTCCACCAAGACTGTCGGAACCCGTGATGGTCAGTATTGAAGTTAGTTGTTTCATATAGTTATTAAAAAAGGAGAAAGGCTGAGGTCAACCTTTCTCCTTATTATATATATAACCAAGAGCCGGAACTCTTATGCTATGTATTGCTTATTAGAGAGCGAATGGGTTCTCACC
>DCIW01000189.1:0-7684 GCA_002317225.1 Prevotellaceae bacterium UBA1716
CCTCGCGACCTTGCACTTCGCCAAAGTCGCTACCCCGATGTAGACATCTCTTATGTTGTAAGACAGATATCCGCTTGGCAGACTGCTCGCAAAAAACTACCGCTTTGGGCAGAGACCGAAGGCATTGAGTTCCCTGTTCATCTCAGCATGGAACAATGTTCGAGTCAGTTGACTGCAGAGTATAAGGCTTCGTTGGTGGTAAGTGGTAAGTCTATGACAGACCTTACTGCAGGCTTTGGAGTTGATGCAACAATGATTGGGCGTAAGTTTAAGCACCTTAATTATGTGGAACGAAACGCAGAACTATGTAGCATTGCAAACAATAATCTGCCCCTCTTAGGCATTAACGATTTTGACATAAGCAATAGTGATGCAGAAGAAGTTCTGCGCAATTTGCCACATCAATCCCTTATATTCCTCGACCCCGCTCGCCGTGATGAGCATGGAGGAAAAACCGTGCAGATAAGCGATTGCACACCTGATGTGTCGCATCTTCAAGACTTGTTGTTGGAAAAGGCCGACATGGTGATGGTTAAGTTGTCACCTATGTTGGACATAGCTAATATAATTAAGGAGTTGAAAAACGTAAATGAGATACATGTTGTAAGTGCAGATAACGAATGCAAAGAGATAGTTGTAAAGGCATCCCAATCTCCAAAGAGAGATGGCATACGCGTTGTGTGTGTCAATTTGAAGAAGAATGGAGAGAAAGATTTGTTTGAGTTCATTTTAGACAAAGAACGTGAGGCAACTTGCCACTATGCCGAAGCGGAAACCCTCATGCATCAGCAAACGAGCGTCTATCTCTACGAACCAAACACCTCTATCATGAAGGCTGCTTGTTTCCGTTCGCTTGCACAATCATTTGATGTTGAAAAGTTGCATCCGAGTTCACACTTATATACTTCAAACAAGTTGATTGCAGATTTTCCTGGTCGAATCTTTGAGACAGAAGCAGTCTATTCGCTCAAAGACAAAGCTCTCAAGAGTATCAAGAAGGTAAACCTCACTGTCCGCAACTTCCCAGCTACTGTTGCAGAACTTCGCAAGCGCCTGAAACTCTCCGAAGGTGGCGATATATATCTGTTTGCAACAACCTTATCGGATGAGAGCAAAGTAATAATAAAATGTAAACACGCTACTGTGTAGAAGATTACACACTAATAGTTCGTGTTACAACACACTAATAGTATGAAGGGTTACACACTATTAGTATGAAGGGCAACACACTATTAGTATGAAGGCCCTCACACTATTAGTGCAAAGGCCTTCACATTATTAGTAAGACATATTAGTATCCAAAGATATCCTCAAGACTTACACGTTTGATTGTTCCAATCTTCTGCAAGCTTTCCATATCAAGTTCCTTTTCATCACCGAGGATGATGAATCGCCAAGGCTTGTTGGCAAGGTTCTGCTTTTCGAAATTCACGATTGAAGGGAGTGTGACAGAAGGGAGTGCTTTGTAAATCTTCTCGTTGAGATCATAATCAATACCCAATTTCTGAGCAGAGAGATAAGAGTTGATAAGACTGAGTTTGGTAGTACGATTGCTCTGTATATTCTTCTCTATATTCTGCTTGGCAAGGTTGAAGGCAGCCTCACTCTGTGGAAGATTGTCAGTGATATCGCGGAACACATTGATACAGTCCATCATCTTGTCGTTCTGACTGATGATATTTTCCATCACATATTCTGGATCCGACTGTTTGTTAGGCGAAACATAATATGCACTTGCACTGTAAGCAAGACCACGAGCCTCACGAAGTTCCTGGAATATGATAGTGTTCATTCCACCACCGAAATATTCATTGAACACAGACTTCACAGCAGCCTCATCAGCATTCCATTTCTTGCCCTCGTTATGAACCTTTCGCATGTAGATATTCTTTGCATCATAAGGAGCTATGAGCACTTCGTTTTGTGGAGTTTCCTGATAAACATAATTCTTGTTTTCAGGTACAGGTTTGCGTGAACCCGGAGTCTTATGAACCTTCGAAATGAGTTTTGACACTTCATCCACAGTTGACGGACCATAATAAATCACGGTGTGCTCATATTTTGACAAGTTCTTGAGAAGGTTGAGCAACGCCTGCGGCTTGGTCTTCTTGAGTTGCTCAGCACTCATGATATTAGTTACAGGATTATACTTACCATACAACCCATAATTATAGAGAGCATAGAAACAAGACTTCTGTTCCTTCTTGGCATCTTCACGAGACTTAATTATCTGATCAACATACATCTGATATGCCTCATTATCAACATATGGATGATGAAGGAGATCCTCCACAAGGGCAAGAGCCTCTTCAATATTTTCGTTAAGACCAGATACCGAAACTGTTATCTCTTCATTATTTACATACACTCCATAACTGCAGGCAAGCGAGTAGAATTTCTTTTGGATAGCTTCGTTGGTCAACTTCTCTGTGCCAATAAGGTCGAGATAATTCGAAGCAACGGCATAACGGTTATCCGCCTGGTCACCAAAATTATATCGGAAATTGAGTGTAAAGATATCGTTCTCCGTGTTCTGCTTGTAGATGATAGGGAGCTTGTTTTTTGTGGTTGCAAATGTAAGGTCCTTCTTATAATCCACGAATACTGGTTGAATAGGGTCAACGTGCGAGTTAGTGATGTTATCCAAGAACTCAGAGTGCAACTCACGATTTGAAGGGATAGCAGTGATGGCAGGTTTATCAATCTTCTTGATAGTAGTGTCCTCACCTTGACGTTTATAAACACAGACATAACCATCAGTAAAGTACTTGTTGGCAAACTTCATCACATCATCTTTTTTGATATAACTGATACGTTCAATCTGATGAATGGCATCTCCCCAACCCTGACCATTGATATATGCATCAACCATCATACCAACACGACCGCGGTTCTCTTCAATCTTTCGGTTGAACTGCAGTTTCATATTATTCACGATAGCACGAATGATGGTGCCGTCAAAATCTCCCTTCTTCAGGCGTTTTACCTCATCAAGAAGAAGAGTCTTAACCTCATCGAGCGTCTGTCCCTCGTTTGGCACACCATCAACAATGAAAGCAGTATATTCCTTTAGGGCTAAAGCCTCTGCCGAACCACCCAATATCTGCATCTTTTGGTTGAGGTCGAGATCGATAAGTCCAGCCTTTCCGTTGTAAAGTATCTGGCTGATAAGCTTCAGTGTATCGTTCTGCATGTCAGCAGCACCCTTGAAACGCCAACCAAGCATCACGCTCTCCTGTTCTTGACCTACTACAGCCGTATCTTGAGGAGTTGTGTATACCGGTTGCTGGGGGAAAGTGCGATGAGCAATGTCATTGCCCGCTTCCCACTCGCCGAAATACTTGTCGATGATGCGGATAGTCTTGTCGAAATCAAGGTCGCCCACCATACAGATAGCAATGTTGTTTGGCTTGTAGTACTTGTTGTAATAGTTGAGAATATTAATGATAGATGGGTTCTTCAAGTGCTCCTGAGTACCAAGAGTCGTTTGAGTACCATACGAATGTGAAGGGAAGAGCTTATACATCAAAGCATCGATTGCCTTCTCACCATCATTTGTGAGCGACATATTCTTCTCTTCATAAACTGCTTCAAGCTCTGTATGGAAACCACGAACCACCATATTCTGGAAGCGATCGCTCTGAATCTTTGCCCAATTGTCCACCTCGTTTGCAGGCACATCTTCAGTATAGCATGTGATATCAAACCAAGTGTAAGCATTCGAACCCTCACCACCAATAGCAGCCATCAACTTATCGTATTCGTTTGGAATATTATACTTTGCAGCCTCTTGGCTAACTGAGTCAATCTCATGATACTTAGCCTTGCGGGCATCAGGATCAGTGAGTTGGCGATACTCCTCATAGAGGGTAGTAATCTGGTCGAGCAGAGGACGCTCAGCCTCATAGTTACTTGTACCGAAATGACTTGTACCTTTGAACATTAGATGCTCAAGGTAATGAGCAAGACCCGTAGTTTCTGCAGGGTCGTTCTTATGACCTGTGTTCACCGCTATGTGTGCTGTGACACGTGGTTTCTCTTTGTTGACAGAGAGATAAACCTTAAGACCATTATCAAGGGTATAGATACGTACACCCATAGGGTCTTTATCCACAGTTTGGTAACTAAAGTGTTGCTGCTTCTGTGCTTTTGCTGAGAAAAGACAAAACAGTAAGGAGAAAAGAAGTAAAAGCTTTTTCATTATTTGATTTGATTAACGAATTCTATTTGATTGTATTTATAAATTTACGAAGTTGATCTTCAGTAACATCACCAAGTTGATACTCTTCTTCTGCATCTTCACGAACAAGGCGAAGCCACTGGTTACGTGCTTCTTCTGCTTCATGGAGCCACTTATCAGTATCAATGAACATGCTTCCATCTTCTTGTTGTATAACGAATTGTGCATATCCACGAGCGTTGCGTTTGTAGTCTTCGTTTATTTGTTCGAGCACTTCCTTCAAGTGCGAAAGACTTGTAATATTGCCCGAATCAACATCTTCTACCACTCGCATTATGTCTGTCTTCGGTGCAAGCATTCCACACATATCTACCCATGCACCACCTTGTGGCTCTTCAAATTCGCTTCCGTCCTTAGAGAAGTATTCCCAAAGGAAAAGGCGAACGAGGATATCATAATAGCGAAGTCCGTTGACAAGTGCATCGTGCTTGATATAGCAACCCTTGTATTCGTACTCCTCCATATCTTTGCCTTGCAACTTTATCAGTCTGCGTAGCAATTCTTTAGCCTCGAGCACATTCTGAATTATATAAGGATTGGGGAAAGCAAAGTTGATGATGTCTTGTCGCGAAGTTTGAGGACGCATGTCACGCTTCATCCACTTGGTCACATCTCTCCAAGTACCTGCACTCTTCACATTGATGCCCGGAACAAGATATGTCTTGCCACCTTCAGCAATAATATGTGAGAATGGGAATTTGTGAACTTGAGGATGATTGTCAATCTTTCCTACAACTGTTGAGAAAGCACCAATATGAGCAGGCCAATGTATTAAGCAATCTGTGGCAGTCTTCGAACCGCGGTCGAGCATTCCCCAATGGATTGGTCCCATCTGATAAGAATGATTCACCTGACTCGTTCCTGAACCCGCATTGAAGAAACTGAATGCTCCGCTTATTAGAAGCGTGTTCTTATGATGTGATGTAGTGAAAGGGCCACAAAGTGCTGAGTTTGCTTCTCCATTGTCAAGATGGCAATTCGCAAAAAATACCGAAGAATCAGCAGTGAATCCCTTGCCCATACGAACAGACTCACCTACAAACGAATTGTTTATCTTTGCACCATCAGTAATGCTTGCTCCTTGGGCCACAACTGAGTTTTCGAGAATAACATCACAACCTATAAAGGTGCTTGAGTCCTCATTACTAAGAATAGTAGAATTATCAATACGGCTTGCACCTGAAATCTCACAAGACTCACCTATGCAAACATTCGTGATTTCTTTTGTATTGACTATTCGTGAACCACCGCCCACAACACTAAGTATTTGGCCATCAACTGCATTTGCAGAATAGAGATGCCTAACTTGTGGGAAGTTGACCATTAGCCAACAGAGTTGAGCTGTCAGTTCTTGTGTGAGCACCACATTGCCTTCTCCACCTTGATTGAGCACAGGAATAAGTGTGCCTTGCCCGAAAGTGCTGCCTTCTTGAGCACTCATCACTCCTACATTCGAGATGTAACAATGGTCACCAATAGTATAGCCATTAATATAACCTCTTATATTTTCGATGAGGCATTCATCGCCAATCACCACATTTCGAAGCATGGTGTTCTTGATGCAGCAACGACGAAGGAACCCTTCCTCCACTTCGACCACACCATTAAGACTGCCCAATTCGACATGTCCATAGAAGGTCACATCAGAAAGTGCCGAAGGATTGAAATCATCGTCCACAAGTAGGTTGAGCCAGTCTTCTGCCCAACAACCACGTTCTTCAAGTTGAGATATTTCGGTTACGGTTAGTTCGCGCATTGGTTTTGTTTAGAAGGGTAAGGTTTTAGGTTAGGGGTTAGAGGTTAGAGATTATTGGGTTAGAGGTTAGAGATTTTTCGCAATCCTTATAACTATTTCATAACCCCATTCTCATCATAATTAGCATAAAGGAAGTCGTTGTAAGGGTACTTTTGAACGTGCATCTCTCGAATCTTCTTGTACATCACCTCTCGGAACTCTTCCATATTAGCTTTTGTCTTTGCAGATATAAAGAAGGTGTCGAGGATTGCACCCTTTTCAACTTCCGTTGGAACAATTTTGAGATCATCATTAATATCAAATGATTCTTCGTCTTGAGCAGATTGCTTCTTCTCTCCCTTGCCTTTTGCCGAAAGTGCAGGAGAAGCAGTCTTCATCTTTGCCATCCAAGTGTTCATCAACTCGTCCAAAGGAATATTCTCCTTTGTGCGTGGAGTGAGGTCGTCTTCTTCCTTTTCAATCCACTTGTATGCATCAATCTTGTTGAATACAAGGATTTGTGGTTTGTCAGCACAACCAAGGTCAGCAAGTGTCTTCTCCACAACCTTTATCTGATCTTCAAAGTCGGGATGAGAGATATCTACCACATGAAGAAGGAGGTCTGCCTCACGAACCTCATCGAGTGTGCTCTTGAACGACTCTACAAGATCGGTAGGCAACTTACGAATGAATCCTACCGTATCGCTCAAGAGGAATGGAAGATTATCTATGATGACCTTACGAACAGTTGTGTCGAGAGTGGCAAAAAGCTTGTTCTCAGCAAATATCTCGCTCTTCGCAAGTAGGTTCATGAGCGTACTCTTTCCTACGTTTGTATATCCTACGAGTGCTACACGAATCAAACGACCACGGCTCTTTCGCTGTGTAGTCTTCTGCTGATCAATCTCTGCAAGGCGTGCCTTGAGCAAAGACATACGGTTGCGAATGATACGTTGGTCCATTTCGAGCTGTGTTTCACCAGGGCCACGAAGACCTACCGAACCGCCTCGTTGGCGCTCCAAGTGAGTCCAAAGTCGGGTGAGTCGTGGGAGCATATACTTGTATTGTGCAAGTTCCACCTGTGTCTTTGCCGCTGATGTTTGGGCACGCATAGCAAAGATATCGAGGATAAGACTTGTACGATCGAGAATCTTCACCTGAAGAACTTTCTCAATATTGCGAAGCTGTTTGGCAGAAAGTTCATCATCAAAGATGACCATACCTACTGGTTGTGGGGCATTGGACTTAATAATATCCAATGCATCGTTAGCATACTTGTCACCATGACGCGACTTCTTTCCTGCCACGATAGTCTGCTGATATGGGTTGCCAAGCGCTATCTGTTCGTCCCAATAGGCATCGACAGCATCCTGCTTTTCCTTGATAAAAGCAGCTATCTCTTCCAACTTACCTGTACCGAGGTAAGTTACGGAACTTGGTCCGTTAACCTTCTGTGTATAGCGACGGATTACTTTGGCTCCTGCTGTTTCTGCAAGGAATTCCAACTCATCCAAATACTCTTTTGTTTTCCTCTCGTTTTGGTCGGGGGTGATAAGACCTACAATCACTGCTGTCTCCACCTTTGCTTCCGTAATTACGAATTCTTTCATTTAGTCAAATTAAATTTTGTGCAAAGATAAGATTTTTAAGTGAAAAGTGAAAAGTGAAAAGTGAAAAAATTGCTTTTCACTTAAAAGCTATGCTTTTTT
>DCIW01000189.1:7763-17663 GCA_002317225.1 Prevotellaceae bacterium UBA1716
TCTTTCTTTGCCTTGCTTTTGTTGCCTTGTTCGAGGTAAATATATGCTCGAGTGAGAATCATATTCTTATTGGTTGGTTCAAGCATTATTGCTTTGTCGAGGTCAATAAGTGCAAGTTCCAACTGCTTGCTTTCTGCTTCAATCTCAGCACGCATACTGAAAATTTCCGCCTTGTCAGGATACTTATCAGCAAGTTGGGTAAGTCGTGCAATCGCATCTCCCGGTTTGCCCACTTCCTGGAAAAGGATAGCAACTCCAAGTTGGGCAGCATAATTGTCGGGTTCGATAGTAAGCAAGCGTTCGTAATGAGTCTTTGCTTTGGCATATTCACGCTGTTGAGTGAAGATAAATCCCAAGTATTGAAGTGCTTCGACATTGTTTGGATCGACTTCAATGACATTGCGATAATCAATCAACGCTTTGGAGAGATTGCCCATTTCGAGATAGAGTCCTGCTCTTCCCATTAAGAGAGGCACATTTTTTGGAACGAAATTGAGAGCCAAGTCGTATGATGTCAACGCTCTTTCTTTCTGTCCCATCGCTATTTGCACCTTTGCAAGATTGCCATAGAGCAAAGGGTTTCGATAGTCTTTGGGCGAGAGATGGAGTGCTTGACGGAAGAGGTCTTCTGCTTTTGCAAGACTATCTGCCTTGACTGCCGAAATACCTTTCTCCACAAGTTTCTCGTATTCAGCCTCAACTCGCGCACTCTCTCCTCGTCCTGTACTTTGAGAAGAGGTGGTATTGTTTTGGGCGTTAATATGAAGTCCCACCAAGAAAAGCAGGGTTAATAAAATTGTTTGTTTCATTTAATCTAATTGACTTTAATAAATCTTCCAAATGATTTCATTAAAACTCTTAAATGTTTTTGCCAAAACTCTTAAATGATTTCATCAAAACATTTAAATGATTTTATCGAATCTTCTAAGAGTTTTTATTCTTCTGATATTGAGATAGTTTTCGATGCTATCGACTGTGCTACAACATATCCCGTTGTCCATGCAGCCTGGAAGTTAAATCCTCCGGTCACTCCATCTATATCAAGGACTTCTCCCGCAAAGTAGAGGTTGGGTACTTCCTTGCTTTCGAGAGTTCGACTACCAACTGCTTCGAGCGAAATTCCCCCGCAAGTAACGAATTCATCCTTAAACGCTGCACGTCCTTCTATTTGGTAATGGTCGTTGGTAAGCGTGTCGATGAGTTTGTTAAGGTTCTTTTTGCCGAGTTCGCTCCACTTGCATTTGAGATTGAGTTTGCTGAGAAGATAGTCCCACAACCTTTGCTGAAGTCCGTATGGACGATAAGAAGAGAGTTGTTTTTGCGGGTTGGATTCAGCAATTTCAAGGAGTTCGTCTCTGACATATTCTGCGTTCGTTTCTCCTATCCAGTTTATCAAGAGAGGTGCACGATAATTGTTTTCTGCAAGATATCTTGCTCCATGACTCGACAACTTCAATATTGCTGGTCCACTCATGCCCCAATGTGTAAGGAGAAGTGCCGCTTGAACCTTGAATTTTGTTCCGGGAATACTTGCTATTGCATCTTCTACAACTACCCCCATCAAGTTGTTCAAAGCCTTATCCTTAATATTGAATGTGAACAAACTTGGAACACATTTAGTTAACGACAACTCCGGATTAAGCGATAACTGAGCAGCACTTGACAAACCTCCTACTGTCCAAACGACATAATCATAAGCGTTAAGCAAGTCTGATGGCTTTTCAATCTTGTTATTCGTCTTTATCTTAACACCCAATCGTCTTGCTTCGTTCAAGAAACAATCAATAATTGCATGACTATCTTGTGCTTTAGGAAAAACGCATTGGTCCTCTTGGACAACAAGTTCCACTCCATGGTCTTCAAACCAACGATAAGCATCTTTCGGCCCAAACACCTTGAAGAGTCGTTTCAAGAGTTGACCGCCTCGAGGATAAACTTGCCTAAGGTCGCTCACATCACGAAAGGAGTTGGTGCAATTACATCTGCCTCCACCACTTATCTCAACCTTTGCAAGCACACGACGTTGCTGTTCGAAGATGGTCACTTCCATTGCATCTCCGCACCTTCGTTTAAGTTCGAGGGCGCAAAAGAATCCCGCTGCTCCTCCACCTACTATCGCTGTCTTCATCGGCTAAGTATTTTCTTCCCGTTCGTAATCGTAATGCCTCGCTTTTGTGGTCTTGAAAGTATTTGACCATTCAAGCCATAGAGTGCAGAAGATGTTGAAACACTTGATGTTGTAACATTTTCAATACTTGTCGCCTCTACAACCTTAAGAGTCATTGATGCACTTGAAGCACCATCACCCGATGTTGCTGTAATAACTGCCTCACCTGGAGTAAGAGGATGGATGATTCCACCTTTCACGGTTGCCACTTCGGGATTGTTGCTTTGCCAATTGATACGAAGGTCGGTGGTAGTTGCAGGATAGAGTGCAGCCTTGCAGACCAAAGTATCTTGCGAACCGAGTTCAACAGTTCGATCCGTATAACTGAGGTCGATTCTTGAACTGACAGTTGGTTGAATTTGTCGACTTCTTCGATAAATATAAGGAAGTGTTAGCGACTTGCTTGTGTAATTCCAAAATCGAGCATAACTCTCTGCAGGAGCATTGAAACGAATCGTTCCATACTTTGAGTTTGTACTTGCTATCGTTGCACCATCATAACCTAAATCGATGTCCCATGTCATTACTCCTTCATTCCACGCAAGTGACTGTGCTGCAGTCGCTCCAAGCACTTGTCCATATTGGTCGGTCAAAGTCCAATGCGACTCATCTTCAGATTTCCCGAGTGTAAAGACAGTTAGGTCTGGCTCTATTACATTATTGGTCGATGTGATTCCCAAAGCATCAAGATACTTCGATTCTTCCATTCCACCAAGGTCTGCCGCAGCATTTCCCGAGCGATAAAGCATAATGACATCACCCGAATTGAGCTTGTCTTTTGCTCCTAACTTTTCGAAGACATAACCGAGAGGCGACTCTAATGACATTGTTTCTGGGGCATCGTAATCGATTGTGATTGAGTTGATGTATACCGAACCTTCTTTTGTTCCAGCCTTAAGATTGATGATGAGTTCGTCGGTCGAAAGTGCAGGAATGTCGATGGTCTTAGTTATATCAACATACACTCCAAGATCTTTTGATACCCACTCTCCAAACCAATCTTCGCTTTGAAACTCAATTGGTTTCATGTTATAGAGTTCTGTTTCACCATCTTTCACGGAAAAGCCAACTGTTCCTGCCTTATTGTTTGAGCACATCGAAAAGGTGATGCTCTTGATAGTGCAACCTTCCCAACCGAAAAGATAAAGTTGTGCTTCGCGATTTCGTGGGAGTTGGTTATATCTATTGCCTGATGTTGCACCATATTCATTTACAAAATAAGCCGCAGAACCCATTGGTTTCTCACCCCAAGCGGCAAGAACAAAGTCATACACATCATTATTATATGAGACTATGTGGTAAGTTATTTCGTGAGCCTCTGCCTTAACGATGCAGAGTATTGCTAAAAGCAATGTCAGTAAATGTTTCATACGATTGTTACGTTGTTGTCAGTATTTTCTGCAAATATACAACTTACATTTTTCACTACAAAGCATTTAATACAAATTATCACGCCTTTTGACATCATTTCACAGTCTTTATTTGGTGGGGTAAACGAAAGTTTGTATTTTTGCATAAAATAAAAAAGGTAAAGATACAATGCAATACAAAATATCTGACATCGCCAGAGTGATTGGTGCCGAACGATTGGGTTCGGAAGAGATGACCATCAATTGGTTGCTGATTGATAGCCGTTCGTTGTGTTTCCCAGAGGAGACACTTTTCTTTGCGTTAAAGACTCAAAAGAACGATGGACATAAGTACATCGACGAATTATACAGACGCGGTGTTCGCAACTTTGTTGTTGACAATCGTGACAAAGCCCGTAATGATAATTGGGACTTTCACCCTGATGCAAACTTTCTCGTAGTTAAGAACACGCTCTCGGCATTGCAGAAGTTGGCTGCTTTTCATCGCAGTCAGTTCGAAATGCCAGTTATTGCCATTACTGGTAGCAACGGTAAGACAACCGTAAAGGAGTGGCTTTATCAACTTCTCAGTCCAGACTACAACGTGTGTCGTTCGCCTCGCAGTTACAACTCACAAGTAGGTGTACCTCTAAGTGTTTGGTTGATGAACAAGCATCATGACCTTGCAATCATCGAAGCAGGCATAAGCGAAGCGGGAGAGATGGAGAAACTTGAGGCTATCGTCAAGCCTTCGATTGGTGTGATGACTAACCTCGGTGCTGCTCACCAGGAGAACTTTCTTTCATACGACATAAAATGTAGCGAGAAGATGCAACTGTTCAAAGGTTGTAAGAAAGTGGTAATCAACTCCAAGAGTACAACTATTGCTCGTTGTGCTTCACTCTTGAACGACAATATCGAACGCATTGCTCTTGATGTTCGCAATATAGAAAAGGATAATAGCCGAGCTATAGTTCACTTCGAATATATGGGTGTTGTGGGGCAATACACCATAAACTTCATCGATGATGCTGCTATTGAAAACTCCATCACTTGCTTTTCAACAGTATTAGCACTCAACCCAATGTTCAACGTACATGAACTATGTCGCAGAATGTCTATGCTTGAACAAGTGGCTATGCGTCTTGAAGTGAAGGATGGAAAACGCGGATGCACTCTCATCAACGACTCTTATAATTCGGATGAACATTCGTTGGATATTGCTCTCGACTTCATGAGTCGTCGTCCAGAAACTCACCATCAGCATCGCACTCTTATACTATCAGACATCCTGCAGACTGGAGAATCTCCTCGAAGTCTCTACTCTCGTGTAGCCCAAATGGCAGATTCTCGAGGAATAGAAAAAACTATTCTTGTGGGTGAAGAACTATATGAATGTGCCGAATACTTCCCGATGAAGCATTATGCTTTCCGTACAACTGAGGATCTCATAGCAAGTTCGGAATTTGAAAATCTTCGTGATGAATTCATTCTTATAAAAGGTGCTCGTCGCTATCGATTCGACAAACTTTGCGACTTGCTCACCTTGAAGGTTCACCAAACTATCCTTGAAGTGAACCTCAATGCTCTTCGCAATAATGTGGCATACTACCGACAGTTTATGAAACCAGAAACTAAGATGGTATGTATGGTAAAGGCAAGTGCATACGGAGTTGGCTCGCTCGAAACAAGCAAAACTCTTCAAGATGCAGGAGTCGACTACCTTGCTGTCGCAGTTGCCGACGAAGGTGCTGATCTTCGCAAAGCAGGTATCACAAGCAATATCATGATAATGAATCCGGAGATGACATCCTTTAAGATGCTCTTCGACTATAGACTCGAACCTGAGGTTTTCTCTTTCGAATTGCTCGATGCACTTGTTCGTGCGGCAGAAAAGGAAGGCATAACAAACTTCCCTGTCCACATAAAACTCGACACAGGAATGCGTCGTCTTGGTTTCGATCCAGAGAAAGATATGCCTAAACTAATTGAGCGACTCACCCGACAAACAGCACTCGTTCCTTGTTCGGTATTCAGTCATTTCGTTGGAAGTGATGGGGATGAGTTTGACGAATTCTCTCATCATCAGTTCGAACTCTTTGACAAAGCAAGCAAAATGCTGCAAGACGCTTATTCGCACAAGATATTGAGACATATATGCAACTCTGCTGGAATCGAGCATTTCCCACAGTATCATCTTGATATGGTACGACTTGGACTTGGTCTTTATGGCATTAACTCACGTAACAACAACTTAATAAATAATGTTGCCACACTCAAGACAACCATCTTACAAATAAGAGATGTCAAGGCTGGCGATTCAATAGGTTACAGCAGAAAGACCATACTTACTCGCGACTCTCGCATTGCTGCTATTCCGATAGGTTATGCCGATGGACTTGATCGCCACTTGAGCAATCGTGCTTGCTATTGCCTTGTGAATGGAAAGAAGGCAGATTATGTAGGCAATATCTGCATGGATGTCTGCATGATCGACGTAACAGATATCGATTGCAAAGTTGGTGATAAGGCTATCATCTTCGGCGATGAGTTGCCTGTCACAGTATTGAGTGACGTAGTTGGCACTATTCCTTATGAGATATTAACGGGAATAAGTGTGAGAGTACAACACATTTACATACAAGAATAAAAATAAAGCCTAACCAAACCTTCCCAAAGGGAAGGCTTTATAGATACTGAGATAAACGTAGGACAGAAGATGAAAAAAGAAAGCAGCACTAAAGATAGTATAATCAAATGCCCTTCCCCGGGGAGGGCAGGGGTGGGCCTCTTACCATATTATAAAGAAGGAGTTATAGAAGCGGGATGCGATGAGGCGGGTCGTGGTCCTTTGGCAGGAAGTGTTTATGCTGCTGCTGTGATTCTTCCTCCCGACTATCATAACGAGAAGTTGAACGACTCAAAGAAGTTGACTGAAAAGCAAAGATATGCTCTTCGCGAAGAAATTGAGCGTGATGCTATTGCATGGTCGCTCGGCATCGTCACTCCACAAGAGATTGATGAACTTAACATACTTCGTGCAAGCATCACAGCAATGCATCGAGCACTTGATGCCCTGACTGTTCGCCCTCAAAATATAATTGTCGATGGCAACCGGTTCTACACATACTACGAAAAGGATCCAGATGGACGCCCCCTTCGGGAGTCGGGTGGTCTTCCCCACACCACCATCGTCAAAGGTGATGGCAAATATCTCTCTATCGCCGCTGCTTCAATCCTTGCAAAGACCTATCGCGACGACTACATGAAAGAGCTTCATAAGGAGTTTCCCCAGTATGGTTGGGACAAGAATGCTGGTTATCCGACCAAAGCTCACCGCGAAGCAATCAAGCAATACGGCACTACGCCTTACCATCGAATGAGTTTCAATCTTCTTGGTTCCACACAGTTAGAATTACAATTTGACTAATGAATAGAATCCTATACATCCTATCAATCTGCTCCCTCTGCCTTATCTTTTCACAAGAGGCAGAAGCACAACGCATCATTCGTAAGAACAATCGCCACTTTATCAGTCAACTAAGTTTGCCTGACAAAGTAGAACCTCTATTGAAAGATGTGTGGGATCAATATGCTCCTAACAATAACTTTTGTCCTATCGACAGTTTAGGCGAGAGATGTATTGTAGGATGTGTTGCAACTGCCATGTCCGAAGTGATGCGTTATTGGCAATGGCCAGTGAGCGGTCGTGGTTCGCATACTTATACTGATAGCATCGGTTGTAAGCAGACTTTAACAGCAAATTTCAGCGAGCACACTTATGATTGGGGCAATATGCTCGACAGATACGAGGAGGGCAAGTACTCGCAAGCACAAGCTGATGCAGTAGCACTTTTGAGTTCGGATTGCGGCATAAGCGTGAATATGCGTTATGGAGCGGAGTCAAGTGGTGCAAACAGCATCCATCAACCTATTGCCTTAACTGAGTATTTCGGTTATGACAAAGGCATTCAGTTCCTTTTCCGCGACTTCTATACTCTTGAGGAAATCACTCTGCTTCTTAAGAAAGAACTTGCTGCAGGGCGTCCTGTTCTTATTTCTGGATATAATAAAGGTGGTGGACATGCCTTTGTGATTGATGGATATGATGAGAATGATTGGTTCCACACTTGCTGGGGAAATCCTGGTGGCGATGATAATACTTATACTTATCTTCCTTATATGGTGCCAAACCAACCTCAGTGGTACTCAAAAGACAGTCCTGAGAATGGCCTTAACTACTTGCAGATGTTCACTATCGGCATTATGCCGGAGAACAACGAAAATGCTACGGGTATCGAGCGTCACAACTATGCATTCCAATACATTCGTGCTGTTGTTGATAGCACAATGGAGGCAGCAAAATACGATCGTGATAAGGTTCAACTGACTGTTCACGACTTATGCAATATTGGTTGGAACTTGCACGAAGATTCTGTTTCCCTTATGTTGAAGAAAGATGGTAAGATAGTTTGCCCTCTCTACACTTATGACCATCCGTTTGTTCTCGAAGAACTTGATGACTCCACTTACACAGATAGTCTTACCATCAACATTCCTTCAAACATAGCCAACGGCACATATACCATCGTCCCTATGTTCAAGGACAATGCTTTAGAAGGTGGAAAAGAATGGTGCGAGGCAAAGGTTTGTGCTGGTGAGCCAAACTATCTTATTGCTACGATAAAGGATAATGAAGTGACTCTCTTGAGCGATACAGCATCAGTATCGTATCTTACACTCGAAGATATTGATTTCCCCGATATGTTCGTTAATGGTATAACAACCGATTATGGTTTTAAGGTTAAGAATCATGGGCCTGAAATGGCAGGCAGAATGTACTTTATGCTTGAGAGTGTTGAAGAAGGAGGACCTTCTTTCTGGTTGCAACTTCAAGGCATAACTATTGGTGCCGACGAGGAATACACGATACACAATCAGTTGACAAAACTCTATGCTCCAAAGACAGGAGAATATCGTTTGCACGTAATGTACGAACATAATCTATTTGCAGATGAACTTATCGAACTCGAATTGCCACAAGAATACATCGTTACAATTATTCATACTGGCAATATACAGATAGCAGAGAGGTGAGACGAGCAGCACCATCCGTGTTGAGATGGTCGGCATCATAGAAATCCTTTTCCGTAAAACGAGTATCAGCCTCAAGGTCGATATACTTAACTTCTGGGTAAGCCATCAAAAGTTTATCCAGTATTTTTTTGTTCATTTGCAACTGTCGAGCATCTTGATACTTGCGGAAAAGTGGTGATGTAGGAGTATTCACAAGCAAAACCTTCACATTCTTTGTTCGACAAAAAGTAAATATTTCGCTCAAGAATTCACGATTGAGAGCAACAATAGTAGTGTCAGAATATGTATTTCCTTCTGCTCTTTCCCTTCCATTATCCCAAGGAGATGGACGATTGGAATAAGTGTAATCCGTTGCCCATCCAAGCGAATCCCACTCGTTCTTGCCCTGTCTGTAGATACTCTTCAATTTCTCTCGCACCAAAGGCAAGTGCATAATTTCAAAGCCATACCAACTGAGTAGTGGATGGATATCGCAATCCATATAAATTCTATATCGCATCGCTTGAAACTCTTCACCTGATTGACTTTCAAAGTCTTCCCAAAGCGAACTATAATTGAAAGGAAGTATAATGGTCTTCAAACTGTCCATCTGATAATGCTTCAACAGATAAGCATCATAACGATAAGTCTGCGACTGCTGAGCAAGCGAGAAAGCAGAAGGCAACATATCTGGTCGAACACCATAAAGCATGTGGCTATGACCAAGAACAAGTGTTTTCACATCACAAGAATGTGCTAACATCCATTGGTGCTTATCACGAGAGATATTGGGCATTCGCTCCACATAAATCTCTGCGGCAACAAGCAAAACCATCCAAGGTAAAGCAAACAACAATGTCTTGATAATGAACTTCCTCACGTACCTTATTTTATATAAATTGAAAACTATTAAATGTTTTATTAAAAACTCCTAAGTGTTTCTGGAAAAACTATTAAATGTTTTGGGCAAAACTATTAAGTGTTTTGAATAAATCTTTTAAGTGTTTTTTGCAAAACCATTAAATGTTTTTTCCGCATTCATCTTTAGAACTGCGCATATATGAAAGTTTGATTGCTTCCAACCTTTAGGAAGAACAGCAAAACCACCAACATATACAGCCCATATCTTAAGAGCGTAGGGTATTCCGTTACAAGTTGGAAAGCATATTCTTTCTTTTTCACAAATGCCACCCACTCATATATCACGATTCCCACAACCATTATAAATGTCATCAACGGGAAGAGCGAAGCAGACAGAACAATTCGTTCCATTTCACCATTTCCCATCAACATTGACATAAAGAATTG
>DCIW01000189.1:17737-26712 GCA_002317225.1 Prevotellaceae bacterium UBA1716
GTCAATATCATTTGTCCTAAATACTTAGCAGGAGGAACATATCCGTCGAACTTAACCTTCTTCTTCGACATAAACTCTCCGTTCAATATCAAAGGAATAAAAAGCAATCCATGATACAGACCAAACAACAAATATGTCCAGTCGAGCCCATGCCACAAGCCCACAGTAACCATATTTATTATGCAAGCAAGGATGATTCCCAAGTTGTCATAATCCCTGAAGCGAATATTGAGAGGCATAAAAACATAATCGGTCAGCCAACTCGTAAGTGACATGTGCCAACGTCTCCAATAATCTGCCATATTACGAGCGAAGTATGGATAATTGAAGTTCTTTGCTACCTTTATTCCTAATACTTTAGCAACACCAATCGCCAAGTCAGAATATCCCGAAAAATCAAAATACAACTGGATTGGATACATAAGCGCAACGAGCAAAAGTCCCAACTGTGTACTCTCTTCCGGATGACCCCAACCAAGAGCCACAAAGGTAGCAAGCGAGTCGGCAACCACATATTTCTTCAGCAATCCCCAAAGGATTTGACGCATTCCATCTACTGCCAAATCGTACTGGAAAGTGCGAGGAACTGCCACTTGTGCAAGAAATACTTTTGGACGATCGATAGGTCCAGAAAGCATCGTCGGGAAAAATGAAATATAAAGAGCAAAAGCAACGAAATCATCCGTTGGAGGAATATGTTTTCTGTGAACTTCGATAATATACGAAACAAGCTTGAATGTAAAGAAACTCACTCCTATCAAAGCTATTACACTCGATAAGACATGAGTGAGTTGTACAAGCAAAAGCACAATGCCAATGCAAGTGCCGAAAGTCGTCAGACGAGATGCTTTCGTCTCATTCACATCATTATTCCGACCGATACTTTTGCCAAGAAAAAAGAACAAAACAGTAGATGCTATCAATATTGGTAGCATCTTCCACTCCAGATATGCGTAGATGGCATAACTGACAAGCAATAATGTTATGTTCTGAAGACTTTTCACTTAGATGCAATGCAATCAATCATTTCGCCAACATTGTTCCACGAAAGTATTTCACGACTTGTGAAACGAATGGCAAAGAGTTTTTCAATCTCCTTAATCAACTGTATATGTGAGAGCGAATCCCAATCCTCAACATCTTCTGCTGTAGTTTGGTCTTCAAGCACAATATCTTCATCATCAAGCACATCACGAAAGATGTCTTGAACTTTCATAAGTATTTCGTTACGTTCCATATTATTTCTTTGTTATGTAGTTTGCAAGTGGTTGGTAAGTTTCGACCTCGAGAACGAATCGGTTTTCACCAATTGAATCAAAACCAAGCGAAGGGTAATGCTGTGCAACCATCTCATTCTTTTTGGTTGGCAAATACTCACCTATTATTTTCTTGTAATTATGTTCCTTTGCCCATTCCACAATGGTGTTGAGCGTAAAGTGTTCCATTCCACGTTTAAGAACTCGGCAGGACATAAACCATGTATCAACAAATAATGCCTGCTCTTCGGGAAGAGACTTCATAATCACTACACAAATCAGTCCGTTATCTCCAAATTTATCTTCAAGAGCAAAAGAGAAAGTAGCATAATCTGAACTGATTTCCATTGCTCTTATCTCTTCTTCGGTATAGCGAATAGTTCGCAAATTGAACTGGTTGCTTCGTTGTGAGAGTTGTGCAACACGAGGAATGTTGAAGGCATTGAAACCTGTCACTTCGCATTTCATGTTGAGACTTTTCAAGAAATCCTCTTCGTTAGCGAAATGCTGTGATTCGCTCATTCGCTGTGCTTCCACTTGATATTGGCGCGTTCTGTCAGAATCGTTTGACGAATAAGATGCTGTTTCGAAGAGATTGAGCGAATAGAGATATTCAAGATATTCGCCTGGGTCTTCAGGCATTTCAGGCACAGTAACTTGCGGAATACTTTCACGAACAAGGTTTCGTTCAAAAGGATTGTCATCAATAAAAACCATCGAATCAAAACCGATATTCAGCACTTTCTGTATAGTTCTTATATTGTCAGCCTTATTTTCCCAATTAGCAACGAACACACTAATATCATCGAGTTTCAGCACCATCTCAGGATTCTTCACAAAAGCCTCTTTTGCCTTAGCCTCATCATTCTTCGAACAGATGGCAATAATAATGCCTCGATTCTTCAACACACGAACCCATTCTTGAAATTCGGTGAAGGCTTTTCCTATTCCCAAACCGTGACCAATCTGGATTCCTTCCCATCCATCATCTCCCACTACTCCACCCCAAAGGGTATTATCAAGGTCAAGTATAAGGCATTTCTTGAATTGTCCCTGCAATGCACAAAGAATGTCCATCGTACGAGAAGCAACAAATGGTAAGGCATCTATGCTCAGCAACATCTCAGTATTAACATAAACTGCCGAGTCGAACAACCATTTGCGACCAAACTCATTTTGAAGAGATGCAATATCGCAAATGAAAAGGTTCGGAAGTTCTTGGGAAAGTTTCATCAACTCAAAGTTGAGTTTACGAAGTTGGTAAACAAATGAGTTCTGAACCTTATTAGAATATGAGCCAAACGCAGAATTGTCAATCTCGGGATAGTTATAATAGATGATTCTCCCGCCTATTGAATTGCAAAGAGTCCGAACGAAATCAAGTCGTTCTTCTGCCAATCGTCCTTGTTGTTCAATAGAGAGAAGCGAATATGTTTCAAGCAACTTATGAGTAGACTGAAACACAATTGTATATTCTGCATTATGCTCATACAACTCGCTCGAAGGGTCAAGCACCTGACGTTCAACTTGATTGTACTCAGCCTCAAAAAGGTCGAGAACAATATCGCGCTCAATCGCTTCACCACGAAGTGCAACTGCGAGGAACTGCGTAGCAGAGTCACCAAGCAGAGACACCTTAATCTTTTTAAGTGAAGAAGTGTCGCGTTTCAGGTTGCGTTTCAGTTGCTTAAAATCGTTCATCTATTATCTTTGATTCCTTTCTTTATATTTTTTAGTTGCTATCAACTGGATTTAATAGACAACTCTACAGATATTTTTCAATAAGTTCCTTCATGCCTTCGGATGCACCTTTCTTGATATGAGTTACACCAAGACTTGCGTCATATTTCACATCCTTAGGGTCAATAAGGAAAATCTTACAATGGCTATTGGTATACGATAGTAAGCCCGCAGCAGGATAGACATTGAGCGATGTGCCGATGACCACAAGGACATCAGCCTCGTTCACCTTCTTGATAGCAGGTTCTATCATTGGGACACTTTCACCAAACCAAACTATGAAAGGACGAAGTTGACTACCATCCTTAGCCTTATCACCTATCTCGATATCCATATCGTCTTCGGGAAGAGTGATGATGCAGTTAGGGTCGTTAGGATTGATAGTGGAAGTTGCCTTCATCAATTCGCCATGAAGGTGTATAATATTCTTGCTTCCTGCTCGTTCGTGTAAGTTGTCAACATTCTGAGTCACAACAGTCACTTCGTATTTATCCTCAAGACTTGCCACAAGCTTATGGCCTTCGCAAGGCTGAACAGTAGGCAACTGACGACGACGCTCATTGTAAAATTTGATGACAAGAGCAGGGTCGCGATAATAACCTTCGATACTTGCAACAGCCTCCACTGGATACTGTTCCCAAAGTCCATTGCTATCTCGGAATGTGCTGATGCCACTCTCTGCCGACATTCCAGCACCTGTAAGGAAAACGAGCTTCATAGTTTATCTTATTTTATGGTAGAATAAAAACCGAGTTTATAGAGATTGAACAATATTAGGTTTGGATTGGAAGAGAGAAGATTGGACTTCATCGGGCGTTTGAACAAGCAAAAGAATGCACGAATCAACCATCCCAAACTCTTATATTTATTATAGGTACGCACGACTGTCACTTCATCGCAAATATCAGAACTGAATGTATGAGCGGACTTTAGTGCTTCTTCGGTCTTACGGATAAAGGCTTCGTTATCTTCAATATCTTTATTTTCGAGTGGATTGTCGATACAATAGATTTCGAATCTCGCAGTCTTCAAGTCCTTTCCGTACTTCACGTCTTCGTAACCATATTGAGTATAGCGTTCATCAAACTTTACCACATCCGCAACTTTTCGAGAAATAAGAAAACAGAAAGAACGGAATTGTTCGCTTATGCAACCAACTTTTTGCTCGTAACGCTTCTCATATTTCCATCGCAACTGCTTATGAGGATCGTAACACACATCGGGACATTTCATTCCTCCACACACCACATCGTGGTCTTTTGCAGCATCAATATACTTCTTCACAAAGTCGTCACGCACAACTTTTCCGTCCGAATCCATAAAAAGAAGCATATCTCCTTTCGCTTCTTGTGCAAGGATATTGCGAATGGCAGAGCGTCCGACATTCTCCTTACGCTGGAGATGACGACAATTGCTCAAATCTATTATCTTGTGATTTGCAATGATATTTACAGGCGAATGGCTACCATCTTCCGCAACGATTATTTCGTATGATATGCCAAGTGCTTCTGCTTGTTCATGTATATCATAAACAAGTTTGTAGCATGTATAGTCATATGTAGGAATAAGTACGGATAAGAATAAGCCCCCTCTAGCTCCCCCATAAGGGGAGAACTTGAAGTTACTATTTGACTGGCAGTTTTTCTGATGGGACATATTAAGTGTATTATTAGCAAATGCTCCGTTTATCCAAGTATATACAAACTCCTCCCGTTCTTTCTCATCAAGCTCGAAAGCGCTTACGCGATAAGGGGGAGGTTGGGAGGGGCTTTACCTCACAATCAAGATTTTAGCACATGCACCTTTCTTGCCACCTTCATCTGTGCAAAGGGCATAATAGATGCCTGACGAAACACGTTTGCCCGCTTTGTTGCAGCAATTCCAGTTAAACTGCCCACCATTGCTTGTGCCTTCATAAACAAGTTTGCCTGCTGCATTTGCTATCTTCACATCAGTATTATAGGCAAGTCCTGTAATATGAACATCTCCAGAGTATTCAGGACGAACAGGATTTGGAAATACTTTAAGTGAAGAATTCTGGAGTTCTTCTTCTGGATCTGTTGCATCACCCTTAAATGAGCAGAGTCCTGCATCTGTGGCTATGAACACCTCACCAGTCTCTCCGTTAATGGCAATACTGTTGATAACATCTGATATAAGCGGAGAATTATCCTTTGTGAAGTGATGAATCGATTCAAGTCCATCTGCACTAATAAGATATACGCCATTATTCACAGTACCCACCCACTTGCGATTCGCTCCGTCGATAGCGATGCACTTAACTGGGACACCACTAAGAAGATAATCGGCTCTGTCGCTTCCATCATTGCGAGGAACCTTGATTTGGTTGAATTGGTAGTTCTTGTCAAATATCTCTTCTGGCTTTTCTACCATAAAGATACCTGCAGTATTGCCCACCCACACGGCTCCATTAAGGTCTTCAATCGCACAATACCATAAGTCTGGCGAATAAGTTGTACCTTCCAAGTTAGAGAAGGATGTGATAAATCTGTAGGTATCATCCTTCTGGGTATTGATGGTTCCATTAGTATTTATGATCATCATCCCCGACTCACCATGATTGTTAGTAGTTCGACGGCAATTGATCCATGCCCAACCTCGAGAATCGAAATATGTATTGTCCCAAGTAGGCTTGCCTTCCAACTGTGAATAGTAATACTTTATCCATTTGCCATCAGCCTTAAGAATCTTGACAATGGTGTCTGTCTCATTATTACACATCCAAAGATTGCCCTCTGGATCATAGTTGAGAGCTGTAACACGAACATAATAATGTGCATACTTATCATTAGGAAGGATGCTCGTAAGCGGCGAGTTGTCATTAGAATAATGCTTTACCATCTTATAATTGCGAAACTCATAGATACCGCTACGCTTTGTTCCCAACCAATGGTGTTCGGAGTCATTAGGGTCTTGGACCACATCTGTTACATTCATATATGTATTTTGCCCAACCTCTGCAATTGGAGCCTTCTCATCGAAGGCAGTCCATTTCCCATTCTCATACCTCATAACTGTTCCCACATAATCAACCTCCGGGAAATAGAAATTGCCACCTGCCACCAAAAGGCGGTTACCTATCATATTAAGTTTATACGAATAGTTACGGATAGGACTTTCAGGGATATATTTATCAGCATTTGCAAGAGCTTTGTCATCAGAGATATTCTCGTTTTTCAATCCGCTATAACGCGAATCAGCATTGAGTTCTGCATCGCTCATCAATTTCCAATTGTTTGGATTAAGAAGATTAAGCGAACGGTCACCGAAGTAGGTGCCCTTTGCAGTCTTGGCATATATGTACTTGCTATCAGCAAGACAAGACTTTACCGCAGTATCAAACTTATAAGTATCCTTGAAATTATAGTTCTTGAGACTCAGTGTGATGAGCCCTGAATTAGTGGAAATGAACGCTTCATCGCCTGAAATGCAGAGTTCGTTGAGCGTTTTGTCGCCCAATGTAGATGTCTTGAATTCAGACATGTTAGTGCAATAATTGCTTTCGTCCATAACATCCACATTGCCATTCTTATAAAGTATGACAAGCGACTTTGTTGCAGTACAAGCAGCAATATCGTATATCCCAAAGTCATTGAGACAATTGGACTTATCGTATGTCAACACATAAGTGTCTTCTGGATCATAACTAGAAAGATCACCATTTGCCAACACAAAGTATTGGCCATTCAACTTCACTGCCTTTTTAGGATTATGGTACGAGGCATAAATCTTCCAATCATCGGCTTTTGCTGATGAAGAGAAAAACGAAGAGCAAAAAGTGAAAAGTATGAGTATGTAAAAGAAACGTTTCATTACAATTTGAGTATATATCCTTATAGATAATAACGCACGAACTATGGTTTTATTGCATGAACCATGCGGTCATTATCGAATTGGTCCTTATGAAGTGTCACATCTTTGTAACCGAGTTGCCGAAGAAGCGAAACTGTCTCTTGCCCATATTCTCGGTTGATTTCAAAAAAGAGTTGTCCATTAGGATTAAGTATCTTCAACGCAAGCAAAGCAATCTTGCGATAGAAAAGCAGTGGATCATCATTTGGAACAAAGAGAGCAAGATGAGGTTCGTGCGAGAGGACATTATCCTCCATCTCGGATGCTTCAGACTCACAAATATAAGGTGGATTGCTAACGATAACATCGTATTTGCCTTGAACATCCTCAACAGATAAGACGTCAACCTTTTTGATTACAACATTCGCTTCATTACGAAGAGCATTTGCTTTAGCAATCCTAATCGCATCATCACTAACATCCCAAGCCTCTACCTCTGAATTATCTATATTCTTCGCTAATGATATAGCAATACATCCCGAACCTGTACCGATATCCAATACCTTCAGCTCGGCATAACCAATCCTGACAGGAGCCAACCCACTGTCCGTTGTCCGTTGTCCGTTGTCCGTTGTCCTTATAATCAGTTCCACGAGTTCTTCTGTTTCCGGTCGAGGAATAAGCACACCTGGTTCGACATGAAATGTCAATCCATAGAAATCCG
Source organism: Prevotellaceae bacterium UBA1716 (assembly GCA_002317225.1). Taxonomy (GTDB): domain Bacteria; phylum Bacteroidota; class Bacteroidia; order Bacteroidales; family Bacteroidaceae; genus Minthosoma. Next base: position 25,271 of record DCIW01000189.1, read on the forward strand.
CTTCACCAATAACATATTGTGCTGGTTCACCATTTGCTATACGACGAGCCATCTCCTTCAATTCTTCTTCCACCATCTTCTTACCCTCGTCCGTTGTCCGCGGTCCGTTGTCCGTGGTCCTTATCCCATCGCCCATCAAAGCATGCACCTTATCAATGCCCGCAACCTTGTCCAACAGCAGAAAGGCGATAGCACTTGCTTCACCCTCTCCAATACCCGACACCAATATGTCTCTTATGTCTCGATATAAACTCATAGTGCAAAGGTAAGAATTATTTGTCAAATAATAAAAAAGGTGGTGAACCTTTTCGATTCACCACCCAAAATATTAGTTGTTAGCTAAGATTACTTAACGATAATCTTCTGTACTGAGCCGTTAGACATCTTAACGATGTTGAGACCCTTCTGGAGAGTGTTGATACGAGCACCAGAAACATTGTAGATAGCTACAGAAGTGATAACTGGAGAAACTGAAGTGATATCAGTTGTGTCTTCAGGAGACTCTTCCTTAGTACTGTTAGGACCGTAGTAATTAACTGTGAAGTTATCAATCATGACCCAACGAGCTGAGAGCTGACCGATGTTCTTAGAACCAACGATGAGGTCTTCGCCTTCAGCGATCTTGATAGTTACTTCGTATGGGTTGCGAGCAGCTGTACAACCTTCTTCCTGAACAGCGAATGGAGCAGAGAGAACCTGACGAACTTCGTCACCCTTAGCAGCAGCAGCATAGAGATATGCAGCACCTTCGCCTTCACCAGCTTCCATACCATTGAGTGAGTTAGAAGCTTCGCAAGAGATAGTGTAAGTACCTGCAGGGAGGTGAGAAATACGCTGGTAGAAGTCGTACTGAGTACCTTCACCCTGAGTTGGGCTCCAGAATTCCATAGAAACACCACCATCATAACCATTCTGAGTCTGGTAGTTACCTGAAGCAGTTTCACCCTTTACAAGAGTCCAACCAGTTGCCTGCTGACCAGCAGTGTTAGCCTCGAAGTCTGGGTTCTTGATGATAGAAGTAAAGTCTGCTGGTTCATCGTCTGTTGCACCTGTACCATCAGGAACAGCAAGCCAAGCAGCAAGTTCCTTAACGTCACCTGTCAAAGCAGTTACGCCTTCAGTATTAAGCTGTGAGTAGTTGTCCAACTTGTCCTGAATCTGGTTGTATGCATTGATAGCTTCGTTGTTAGTTGAAATCTCAAGAGCTGTAGTGAGGTCTTCGATAGCAGTCAAGAGTTCTTCAACAGCAGCAACGTTTTCACCTGCACTTGTGTACTCAGAGTTCAAGCCCTTAAGAGCTTCGTACATTTCGTCAGCATCGTCAGCATCTTCAGCAGCCTTGAGGGCAGCAGCGATAGCTTCCTGTTCTGGTTCTGTCAACTTATCAGCGTGAGTGTCAAGATACTGCTCGAGCTGTTCCATATAAGTTGGGAGGATAGCGA
>DCIW01000071.1 GCA_002317225.1 Prevotellaceae bacterium UBA1716
GTTGCACGAATATCTTTCGCTCGATGGAGAGTTCGTTGGTAGAATGAGCTTCAAGTTCGCTGATGTCCTTATCGAATGAGAGATAGACTGCTCCCCACGAAATGCCAGGAGTGAGTTTGGTGATAGTCACCTTGCGAGAGAGAGCAGAGTCGGCTTCGTTGTCGTACTGCACGATAGGAGCCTTGCTCTCGTGGAATGTCACTTCAGGATTTATCTTCAACAAGAGGTCAACCACATCAATGGTATTGAGGGTGTTGTCCCACTTCTGCACACGCTTTTGGGAAAGAAGCCATAGTTGCATGTCAAGGAGAAGGGGACCCCTTCTGTCTCGTACCTCGACATCTCCCCCTTTAAGGGGAGAGCCATCCGGTTGGGATTGCTGCTGGTCTCCCTCCCCATAAAGGGGGAGGGTTGGGGAAGGGGTCCTCAGTAAAGCCTCCATCGCCGCAACTTGAGTAGGAATGCGGTAGTCTCTCCAAGAGTAATATGCTGCATCGGTTGAGTAGAAGCGGCCTTGACCTGGAGCGGTTGTGGTGCGTTCGCAAAGTGATTGAACAAACCTATCCGCAGCTTCAGTACGACCGAAAGCACGCAAAGCACAAGCCGAATTTGCCACACCGTAGATAGTGAGTTGGTTGATGTTGTTTGATACGTAATCAAGGTAAGCAACATGCATCATTCGGATGGAGTCGCTCATTGCACGATACTTCATCAATGATGATAGATAGAGGTAACGCAACTGGATATCAGAAGGATTGATAGAACCTTGATGTTTAAGGGTATAGTTGTAATGCTTTAGTTCTTCATTGTCAAGATAGTTCATCGCTTTGTTGATGATACTCTGTGTCTTATTATCAGTTGCCTTGCTCTTGATGAGATGTTCGCAAACGGTCATAGTGATATGCTCGTTGCTCTTCATTCCTTTGTACCAAGCAATACCACCATCAATGTTCTGAAGTTCCTCTAATTGCGATGGAGAATTCCCTTCTTTATATGCATACTTATCTATCAATTTATCTACTTCGGGGAGTGCATCTGCAAACTCACAAAGACGACTTGCCGCATACCATTTTGCAGAGAGAGTGATAGCATCTTCAGCATCATTATCCTTATCAATGATGATAGATTTGAGTGCTTCGACGCAAGCCTCTGCAGGATTGTCTGTATATTCGAACGAGAGAGTGCGACCTTCTGCAATACCCGCTTCTGGGAGGTCAAGAGTGAGAGAAGTTTCGCCCTCATCATTTCCTTTAATATAATAAGGTATAGCGTGTGTGATGCTTTGCTTGCGAGAGAGGACAGGGAGGAAGTTCTTCTCTCCATCACTATTCTCACCAGCATTCGCCAAGACGATGCAATCGATGCCTTCCTTATACCAAGCGTCATCAACCTTGAATGTGAACGAAACCATTTGAGTCTGATTTGCCTCCACAGTGAAAGGACAAGTCTGCTCGATATAAACCTCTTCACCTTCATGTCGCACCAACTTCATCACAGCATTGCCCGAAACGGTGCTATCAGTGACATTAATAATTGTGGATGTGAGAGTCACCTCATCACCACAACGAACGAATCGTGGCATATTTGGACGGATAGTAAGTAGTCGTTCGGTGATAGCCTGATCAAAGAAGATGGTGTGTCGCATATCCTTAGTATGAGCAAATGCTTGGAATACCCAACCAGTAAGCGACTCAGGCATAGTGAATGTGAGAGCTACTTGTCCGTTCTTGTCAGTACGAAGTTGTGGGTAGAAGAAAGCGAGTTCGGAGAAGTTGGTACGCATTGTAGGGATTGTGGATGCGAGAAGTTCTTCTTCGATTGCATTATCGTTTTTTTCTAAAATTACAACCTCATTCAAAGCCATACCATATGCGATTACAGTATTTAGTCCGGCTATACGACCTTGAGGTCCTTCATCGACGTTTATGATTTCAAGTCCTGAAAACTCTTTCGCTTGAGTTTGGACCCCTACAGTAACTTCTTTTAAAACGTGATGAGCATAATCATATTCGCTCAAACGTTTTCGATTCGAAGTATATCCATCAAATACAAAGCCATGGAAGAAGTCGAACGAGTTAGTGAATAACTTATACTTTTCTTTTCTCTCACCTATGGCATTCAGTCTTAACATGCGAGAAGATGTATTGAAGTCATAGCGGATATGTGGGTAATGTCGATTATTGTACGTTCTCCAAATATTCTTGCTATGAGCATAGTTGAGTGCTTTGTCAAAGAGTTCTGCCATCACTTCTGCATTTGCAACTGGTTTGCCTTTTGCATCAATAAGCTTGAGCGTCCAAGTCTCTTCTTGTCCAGGAGTGAGTCGGTTGCGGAAGGTACTCCATGCGAGTTTGATTTCTGATGCTTGAGATTTGTATTCTAAGTTGACAGGATCAAATCTTGACAAAATGCCATTTTTTACATAGAACATGCTAACGGAGCAATTGCCCCATTCCTTTTTGCCACGAATCTGAATGCGTTTCATGTTTCCATCAGTCACACCAGAGAATGAATGGACAAGATTATCATTTTCATCATAAACTATACAAGTGAAATACACATCAGTCTCCTTTGTGGAGAAGAACAGGTCGATAGGTTCCGACTCATTATAAGTTTTACGCAAAGTGAGCAAACAGTCTGTGGCATTACGCTTTTCAGTACAGATATCATGCTTCTTGTTGAACCTGCTGATGCTTGTGACAGGCATATTTGAGTCAATAATATTAATATCCTGGTCCGAAAGAATAATTGCTTCACCATTGCTATCTTTTGATTCTGCTCTCATATAATATTTGCCACATTCGAGCGTGCGGAGTTGCTCAATTGATTTGCCTGATTCAAAATCACCTTCAAACACATAATCGGAACTGTATATTTCCTTCATCAACTTGAAATGGCCAGATACGGAAAGATGACGTCCCAAAGCATCAGTTGCAAAGATAACCACACCATCATTGCTTGCTTTGTCAAAATACTTGTTTGTTGCGAGTTTTAGATGATACTCTTCTGAAAGGTTAATATATTTTCCTTCGAACTGTGTCTCGCCTTTTTGATCGGTAACTGATGCATTGATATTGATATTATAATTCATATCATCGCTTCTCTCTATCTTGTAAGTGATAAAGAATTTGCCATCCTTATCGGTCTTGCATTCTTGTTCGATAAGAGGTGTGTTACTATTTTTCGTTATGCTATAGTTAACCTTTGCAAACTGCACAGGTACTCCATCCATAGTGGTAGCCTGTCCCACCAACTTGATTTCCTTTCCTTTTGCAGGTGCAATGATTGTGTCGCCATCATTAGGTTTGAGTGTTACGAAGAAGGTAGGGAGTTTATATTCTTCAACTTCAAAATATCCTGTTTTACCATCTAAATCATAGTCGAACTCTTCATCCTCCAGATCAATATTCCAATTACCTAACGCACAATCTTTAGGCAATGCGAATTCGAATGCGGCACTTCCCATATCATTTGTCTTGATGATGATAGTGTCAGGATCTTCATCGCTATCTTCATTTTCGAACAAAAGACTTAATTCCTTATTTTTGAAAGGACGTTCAACTCCCTTTTTGTTGCTGTATACTATTACTTTTCCTTTTACAGTTTGTCCTGGGCGATAGAGTGAACGATCGGTATTTATGTAAAAATATAGTTCATCATCACTATCTTCGTGATATGCCCCATAGCGTGAAGCGTTACAATCAGTCAAAGTGTCATTGCCCAAAACAACAGAGTATTTTATATCATCTTTACTGCAAGGCAAGTATGCCATGCCTTGCTTGTTGGTCTTTATGGTTTGTGCTTTCTTCTCAAATTCATAATTGATTGTAGCACCGGCAACAGGTCTTCCATCATCTGCATTGCAAACGAAGATAGCCCCGTTGGACTGAGGGCATCCTACTGCACGAAGACTGGAAATCTCAAACTTCTCTTTTTTATCATCGTTGTTTCCTTCGAAATGGATGGCCATTGTATATTTGCCAGGAGCAAGATTGAGTGAGTCGATGATATCAGTCTTAAGTGGCAGTCCGGCCTTCTTGCGAGCAGTAAGTTCTGGTGTGTTTGTGCAGTTTACGGTGTGAGTCGTAACCACTTCATCATTCTGATTAGTGATGGTGTATGTGAACGAATCGAGATTGCCAACTCTAAATTTCAATGCATTATTCTTGTTTGGTATAAAGTCAATAAGTGATGAATTTATGCTAACAGCAGGATGTATGTCTAAAGTTGTTTCTTGAATATAATACTCGTTGTCTTTCAACTCTGGCATTTGCTCTTGCATCCATTTTGCAAAGATAAATTGAAGGTCGTTTATATCATATTTGATATTGTCGTCGATAGTATGATTCCACTTCGCTAACATTGGCTTATCATAGCCAATACAACCAATGTAAGCAAGTCCCAAATCTGCAGCAGCTTTATCTCCCATCATTTCGTTGATGAGTTCAAGGAGTCTTGACTCGAATGCATGGTCATTGCGACCGCCTAAACTCTTCAACTTGGTGAAGGCATAAGCATAAGTCATTCCTTTCTCTTTGTATAGATTTGCAATGCGAACGAACTGCTCATTCATTTTATTACGCAAATCTTTATTTTCCCAATTGTTTGGGAGCAGTTCATCAATGAAGTCGCACAAAGGTCCACACAAGTCGTGACCAAACTTCTCACCATCTTTCTGCAAAGTGATAAGAGGTGTGTAATCGGCAGCTTTTGCCTTCATCAAGGCTTCGGGATTGTCAAGGATATGAAGTGCATGCTCGTCCTTCTTTTTATTAAATTTGTTGCGTGTGTCTCTATCGTTTTTGATCGTTTTGCTCTTCAGCAACTCTGTATAACAAGACACCAACATAGCATGAACAATACTCTGCTGATCTGGTTCTTTATATATGCTGAGCGACTTCTCGAGCGAGTCCATCTTCGTAATAACTGAGTCGGGATTGATGTCGCTCTCGAATTGAGCAATGCTGATTGATGCCGCAATGGTATGAGGAAAGTCCTTCTCCTTACGGGCTTTTTCTAAAAGTTGATGGGCATAGGTGAGACCGCTCTTTGGGAGTCTGGTACTATCACATCTTGCCACTTCCTTCCAAAGTTGTTCGTACGAAAGAGTGTTGTCTCCTTTTGTTTGGGCATTAAGGTTAAGTCCAAAAACAAGGAGAAAAAGGATTGAAGATAATAAGTTTTTCTTTGCCATAGTTGTGAGGTTTTTTGATTCTGCGACAAAGGTATATGTTTTTCTATAAAGTGTCTATAATTTACTATTGACAAATAATTGACAATTCATTTTGAAGGGCAAAAATAATTTACAAAAAGTTTACAAAACTATTTCAAGTGATTGAAGATTAGCTTGTTCTGCCTTTTACGTATTTTATGTATGTCCAACCGATAAAACAAAGGAAAAATGCAAGCATAACGTATCCTATATATAATAAGGTGCTCCACGAAATGACAAGATACACAAACATTGCGAGTCCTAACAACTCAAAAATATATGCCATTCCTGGTACGAAATAGAAGTGGTGATAGACTTCATCAACCACTGCAATAAACACAATGATCACCATCCAAACCAATGTGACAAGTATGGCCATAATCAAAGGCAATCCTACGGGTGAAAGCACAGGATGGTAGTAGTATTCTTGCCAGTATTCGGGAGTGAAATTCTGAATGCTTGCGTACACACTTGCCATGATGCCCACAAGGGCAAGGAAGAGGAATGGGTAGATGCTATCCATCTCTTCAAACTTCAGGAGGTACAACTGGCGACTCTCTCCCTGATGGAAGAAGTAAGCACAAAGTCCGAAGAGTATCAAGGCGCTCATCCAGAACACACGACTATTGGTCATGGCATAAAGCAAGGAGGAAATCTGGTCGTTCGGTATTGCTCCTTGTAAGAGTTGCTGCTCTGGAATCCAACCCATAGTCAATTGGTCGTGGGCCACTTTCACCCAGATGCTGTCAATCGAGTCGTTGGGGATGTATTTGATTTCTGCAACAGCAATCAGTTCGTCTCTATATACCTTGCAAGTGTCTTGGATAAGGTCGCCTTCGCGAGGAATGAGCATCAAGGAGTCTGCCTTAACCATAAAGTTGAAGTTCTCAGAGTAATGGTGCTTAAGTCGGAAAACGAGCGAGTCCTTCTGCTGAGGAGTAAGGTCCAATATGTGGATAGAATCGGAGTCTGCAACTGCTATGTCCTGTGCTTGCATAGTACAGAACATGAATAGAAACAATATAAGGCCTACCCCAACCCTCCCAAAGGGAGGGAGTTTTTTTATACTGACATAAAGGATGTTCTGTATGTTTGTTTTCATAATAGATAACTATTTGTTCTATTTGTATATAATTCCTTCCCGTTGTTAATGGTGGTGGGTTATACCAAATATAGTTTCATTAAACAATTCTTGCAATCAAACTCCAATCGGAACTCCTTACCATTGCCCAATCGCAAACGGAGTTCTTGAGGCTTGCTTCCTTCCTTGAGACAAATGCCCAGTTGACGGCGAATACAATGGTGGCAAATCATCGCTGGAGTCTCGCGGTCGTGAGTGAGTTCGAATGGGCGTTCTCTTTCGATGGTGATAGGGGAGTGCTCTTGTTCGATTTGAGGATAGAAGTGAGTTCGCTCTGCTATTAACGCTTCGGTGAGTTCGCGTCTCCAAGAGGAAAGGAGAGAAGAAGGGATGAAATAGTTCTTCTTCAATTGGATATCAACCTGGCGGGCTTCAAAGATAGTATCACCAAGTTTGCTCAATTGGCGTTCGATATTTTCTTTTTGATGCGAACGGGCAAGCTCAAAGTCTTGGTTGATTGAAACCGAAACCTCAAAACCATCTTCATCAATCATCTTCACTTCGCGTTCATTGATAATGATATCAACGAATATCTTTCTTTCAGCCGAAGGTTTACTTAATATCTTATCCCACTCTATATCCTGATTGCGGAAATACTTGATACCAGGAGTGGACACAAACTTATCTACATTGCCGATACGGAAACCTTGCAATTCACCTTTCTTATCTATATAGCAGAGGCCATCACCATTGTGAAGAGTCACCCTAGCCCTCCCGTCAGGGAGGGAGGAAAGATGCTTGGACAAGCTTGGGTGAGCGTTATGGCCTACCTCAGAGTTCCTATAATGGGACTTAGTAACTTTTGCCCCCTCCCTAACGGGAGGGCTGGGGAGGGTCTCTAATGGTTCTCCCATTGATTTTGGAGTGTCGAAGTTTGCATCGGGCTTGTTTACATTCTGTACAAAACCACGATTGAAACTCTTCCATACATTTGGTTCAAACTTCAAATTGACATGACCGCTTGCCCTACGAGCGAATTTGCCCGGATGCTTCGCAATCACAGCATCAAGTGCCTTGCTATAAGCCGCAGTTACATTCTTCACATAATCCACATCCTTCAGTCGGCCTTCAATCTTGAACGAAGTAGCACCTGCAAGCATTAAGGCTTCGAGATTGGCAAGTTGGTTGTTGTCATGAAGAGACAATAAGTATCCACTCTTCAGTACTTTACCATCTCTGCGCATGCCCTCCCCCCTCGGGGGCTGGGGGGCCACCAATTCAAACTTCATTCGGCAAACCTGAGCACATTCACCTCTATTCGCACTTCTTCCGAAGAGTGCCTCACTTGCATTACATCTTCCGCTCAATCCCACACAAAGTGCTCCATGTACGAATACTTCAAGTTCTGTGTCGGGACAAGCGTTATGTATTTCGCTGATTTGTTCAACGGTCAACTCTCTTGCAAGCACCACTTGAGGAAAACCTAACTCGCTCAAGTATTTCACCTTCTCCACAGTACGATTGTCCATCTGTGTACTTGCATGGAGTGGGATAGGGGGCAGATTCATTGCAAGGATACGCATGTCCTGAATGATAAGAGCATCCACATGAATCTCCCAAAGTTTCCAAATGAGTTTCTCTACTTTCTCAACCTCTTCATCATAAATAATCGTATTGACCGTAACATAAACTCTTGCCCTATAAAGATGTGCAAACTCCACCAACTTAGCAATATCCTCAACACTATTCCCCGCTGCTGCTCTCGCCCCAAAAGATGGCCCACCAATATAAACAGCGTCAGCACCGTGGCGGATAGCCTCGATGCCGATATCTGCTGTTTTAGCGGGAGATAAGA
>DCIW01000020.1 GCA_002317225.1 Prevotellaceae bacterium UBA1716
GGAATGCAACCAGCACTACTTCATCGCTAAGAATGGTGCCGTAATCTATACCGAAAAGGCTGAGAAGCGTAAGGAAGGTATGACTGTAAGAGGTGGATGGCAGATTGATAACGACCAGGAATGTAAAGTTACTGGTTTTGACGACAAGTCGGCTCAGACAAATGGTTATGGTAACGGTTATGCCTACATGATCGACTCTCCAATGATGCCAACTATCGAGTCTGTTTATTCTGCAATGTACAACAACCCTGAGTTTGCTGAGTTCTTCGAACTTTGTCAGACTGACGAAGAAGTGCTCACAGAACTTGGTATCAAGGGTAATAACCAGAACAAGTATAAGATCTTCGTTGACAGTAAGGGTCTCCCTTGCTACGACAAGTCTACTGGTCAGAAGGTTGCAACTGCTACAAATGTTCGTTTCTTCAACAACTATCGCTATACAGTTTACGTTCCTACAAACGGAGCAATGTTAGATGCATACGACAAGGGATTGCCAACATGGGCTGATCTTCGCGAACTTCTCGAACTCGATGTTGAGGACGAAATGAAGACTGAACTCACAGACGAAGAAGTGGTAGCACGCAACTTGAAGGCAACTGCAATGTGTACTGCTATCGTTAACTTCGTGAAGAACCACTTCCAGGATAACAGCGTATTCGCTGACACTCCTGCAATCACTTCTACTCCTTACGAAACTGCCACTATCAACAGTGAGACAGGCGTATACTGTAAGGTATATGTTTCTTCTGAAGGCAATGGCACTCTCACAGTGAAGGACCCTGCGGGCAACACTCGCAAGATTACTAACGATAAGAACATTATCGCACGCGACTATATCACAAGTGGTGGTACAACTGCTGTAAACTCAACTATCACTTCATCATCAAGTGCAGTTCTCCACGGTATCGACGGCGTTCTCGACTATCGTACTAATGGCGGTCGTTTCGATACTGACTGGGCTACTTCAGCAAAGGCTCGCGCGTACCTTAATATATATAAAATCAAAAAATAACAACTTACATAGAACATCAATATGAACAAGATTAAGTTTATCATCACAACAATCGTGCTGTTCTTCTGTGTAAGTTCAGCATTCGCTCAGTCACGACGCATCTCTGGTACCGTTACCGACGACTTCGGTGGCGTTGCTATGGCAAACGTCGTTGAGTATGACAGCAACAAACGTATCGTGGCGGCTACCCAAACCGACATTAACGGTAACTTCGCTTTGGTCATCAAGAATCCTAAGGACAAGCTCGTTGTATCTTATGTGGGTCTTCAGACTTACTCAGAAATTATCGGTACGACTAAGACTAAGTTCAACATCAAGATGAAAGACCAGAACATGTTGCAGGACGTTGTCGTAAAGGCAAAGCCTATGACCAACAGCAATGGTATGGCTATCCCGATGAAGGAAATCTCTACTGCCACTCAGACCATGAACATGGATGATGTGCAGGGTCTTTCATTCGCATCAGCCGACGAAGCCCTCCAGGGTAAGATTGCCGGTCTCGATATCATCGCCAACTCTGGTAACCTCGGTGCAGGTACTTCTATGCGTATGCGTGGTGTCAGCACAATCAACGGTTCGGCTGAACCTCTCATCGTAGTGGACGGTAACATTTTCGAACTCCCTGACGATGTAAGCGACGTGAACTTCGAAGACCTCGACAATGAGGAGCAGTTCTCTACCCTTCTCTCTGTCAACCCTGAAGATATCAAGGAAATCAAGGTTCTCAAGGACGCTGCCGCAACTGCTATCTGGGGTTCTAAGGGTGCTAATGGTGTAATTGAAATTACAACTCGTCGTGGTGTGGCTGGTAAGACAAAGATCAACTTCTCTTACCGTTTCACAGGTGCTTGGTCTCCAAAGGGACTCAACATGCTCGATGGTGACGGTTACACAATGATGCTTAAGGAAGCTTACTTCAACCCTAAGCAGAACACCGCTACAAGTGATATGGTCGAGCTCAACTACGATAAGGCTTACCCATCACAGTACTACAACTTCAATAAGAACACAGACTGGGTTAAGGCTGTAAACCAGTTTGGTCAGACTCACAACTACTACATCACAATCAATGGTGGTGGTGAGAAGGCTAAGTTCCGTATCTCAGGTGGTTACGACCATCAGACAGGTACTATCATCAAGCAGACTCTCGACCGTTTCAGTACTCGTCTTGTACTTGACTACGACGTGTCTGACCGTATCCGCTTCTCAACTAACTTCGCCCTTACTTACACAGACAACCACCGTAACTGGGATGGCGGTTCTACATCTTCTATTCTTAGTAAGGCTTACTGGGCTATGCCTAACATGAGTATCTATGAGTACGACCAGAATGGTAATCTTACTGGCGACTTCTACAAGATGCTCCCAACAGGTGCTCAGGGTGCTGCCGCAAGCACATACTACAGTTCTTACTATCTCTCTGACATGAAGAGCATCGGTAACCCTGTTGCTATTGCACACCTTGCATTCAACAACCAGTCAACTTACCGTATCAACCCTCAGTTCAATCTCCAGTACAAGCTTCTTGCTAAGGATGCTGACGAAGGTCATCAGCTCAACCTTAATGCCGAAGTTTATATGGACATCTATAACGAGTCGTGCAACACTTACTATCCAAGCGAACTCACAACAAACGCATGGAGCACAGGTGTCAACACAACTTCAAACAGCGAATATAAGTCTCTCGCATTCACAAACCGTGAGAAACTCATCTTCATTCCTAAGACTAACACAGACATTTGGGCATGTAGTTTGATGGGACAGTTTGAGTTCACTACTGGTGATGGTACAAGTCAGTACATGAGCCAGACTGGTGTTCCAACAGGTCTTAATTCAAGTATGGCTCAGGCATACAACAATTCAACTACATCTGGTACAAGTCAGTGGCGTAGTGCTTCAATGCTCGCAAGTGCTCACATCGCATTTATCGACGGTCGCTACTCAATCGATGCTACAGTTCGTCGAGATGGTTCTACCAAGTTTGGTGCAGGACGTAAGTGGGGTACTTTCCCTGGTATCTCTGGTCGTTGGAACATTAACGAAGAACCATTCTTCCGCAAGCTCAACATCGACTACTACGTGTCTATGCTCTCATTCCGCCCATCATGGGGTAAGGTAGGTAGACAGCCAGGTAGCGAATACCTCATGTACAACTCATACGGTTCAGCAGGTATTTATGGTAGCAACATGAATTCATATGCAGCTATCACTCCAAACAATCTCCGACTCACAGACATCAAGTGGGAAACTACTAAGTCTTGGAACCTCGGTGCTAACTTGAACCTCTTGGGCGACCTCCTCCAGTTCGACTTCAACTACTATAACAAGCAAACTACAGACCTTCTCATGGCAGGTGTCGGTATTCCTAACTCAACTGGTTTCAGCAGCCTTTCATGGAAGAACGTAGGTGGTCTTAAGAACGAAGGTTGGGAACTCTATATGAACACTGGTAGATTTGCAAAGGTTGGCAAGTTCTACATGACTGCTAACTTCAATATCGCCCAGAACATCAACACCATCACCGAAATGGACCCAACAGTCCTTGCAAGTATGAATGGTGAATACAAATATGCTAATGCAGAATATCTTAAGCGCATCCAGGTGGGTAACGCAGTAGGTTCAATCTACGGTTTCCGTTTCAAGGGTGTTTATGCTTACGACTACGACCACAACGGTTACACAGACCTTTCAGCCAACACATACGGTGACAACACTGCAGCTGCTGCTGAAAAGCGTGGCGAAAATGCTACAGTTCCTGTTGCTCGCGATGCTGATGGCAACATCCTCTACGACTCAAAGGGTAACCCACTCCACATGTACTTCGACTATGGAAATACAAACTACGAGTTCAAGGGTGGTGATGTAATCTACGAAGATATCAACCACGACGGTCAGATCAACGAACTTGATATCGTTTATCTCGGCAACTCTAACCCTAAGGTTAACGGTGGTTTCGGTTTGAACTTCAACTACGGACAGTGGTCACTTAAGCTCTCGTTCAACTATCGTCTCGGTAACAGTATCGCCAACCTCGCTCGTCTCGACAACGAGTCTATGGACACTAACATCAACCAGAGCAAGGCAGTATCTTGGAGATGGCGCAAGAACGGTGATGTGACAGAAATTCCACGTGCAATGAGCGGACGCATTGGTGCAAGCTACAACTCCCTTGCAAGTGACCGTTACGTAGAAAAGGGTGACTACCTCCGTCTGCAGTACTTGCAGCTCGGTTACTCACTCCCTACAGAATTGGTTAAGAACTGGGGCATGCAATCAGTCCGCTTCACACTCTCAGCCAACAACCTCTTCATACTCACAAAGTATACAGGTGTTGACCCTGAAGTTAGCTACGGTTCTTGGGGTGTCTGCTACGATAACTCAAAGACACCACGTGCAAAGTCGTTCACTCTTAGTGCTAACATAGGTTTCTAATAGTATAACACTATACGAATTAGAAACACTATAGGTACTATAAAGACTATAGACACTGGAAATTACTAGAACAAACTAGAAACACTAGAAATCAAAATGAATAAGATATTTAAGAAATTAGCAATGTTAAGTCTTGTTGCAGGTGCCGGAATGCTGGCAAGCTGCGACGACTTCCTGACTATCTACCCTACATCATCCATTGTAGAGGAAGACTTCTGGAAGGACAAGATTGACCTGCAGAACGCCGTTATGGGTTGCTACACCCAGATCGTATCTAATGGTATGCTCAACAAGTATATCTACTGGGGCGAGGAGCGTAGCGACAACTTTGAGCGTTCAACATCTGTGTCATCTACAAGTGAGTTGGCAAATATCATGAATGCCAACCTGCTTCCAACTTACAGTCAGTTCGATTGGACTCCTGCTTATAAGGCAATCAACTACTGCAACAAGGTGCTTTCACATGGACCAGAAGTAGTGAATAGTGACGAATCGTTCTCAAATTCGGACTGGTTGCCAATCCGTGCTGAAGTGACTGCTCTTCGTGCACTTTGCCACTTCTACCTCGTTCGTACATTCGGTGAGATTCCTTACGCAACCGAAGACTACAACAACGACTCTCAGGAGCTTCGTCTTGCCCAGAGCACACAGCTCGAGGTTTTGAACAACATCATCGAAGACCTTGAAGCAGTTCTCCCTGATGCAATGACCGACTATGGTAACGACACATGGAACAAAGGACGTATCACTCGAAAGAGCATCATGTGTCTCCTTGCCGATGTTTACCTTTGGAGAGCAAGTTACAAGCAAGGTAACAATACTCCTTTCTCAAAAGTAACTTTCGAAAGCTACTATGAAGGCGATAGATTTGGCGATCGTCCCGAAGGTTATGGTTCAAGTGCTGAAGCAGACTATCAGAAGTGTGTTGAGTACTGCGACAAGATCATTGAAGAAGTTATTGCTGACCGTATCTACGAGCTCAACAAAAGCGGTATGAACGTAGGTGGTGATGAACTCAACATCGAACTTGAGGACTTGCTCGAACAGACTATTACAAAGTCGAAGAACGCAACATCAAGCGTTTCTGTATCTTCAAGTAATGGTGCTTACTACTCTCTCTTCGGAAACGGAAATAGTGATGAAGCTCTTTTCGAACTTCAGGTTGAAGGTGTGTCATACAGCAACTCGATGATCACTTCTCTCTTCTGGAATATAGACAAAAGTACAGCAGGTTCGTTCACAGGTTCAAACGCACTCTTCGAAGGCGTTGAGACAAACCCTAACAACCCTGACGCTAAATCTGTGTTCACAAAGACTGACTACCGTCGTTGGGAATCACTCAGATTCACAGCAGTGGGACAGACCGAATTCAATGTTGGTAAGTTCACCGCAAAAAATGTTAGCCAGTCAAGCAGCTCAACTGCTCAGATGCTTACTGACAACACATCTACTAATTATAAAGCAACTTACACAATGCGTTCAACTTCAAATCTCGATGCAAACTGGATAGTTTACCGCATGTCGGAAATCTATCTCATGAAGGCTGAGGCACTCACAATGCTCTCAGAAGACGAAGAGAACTTGATGAATGCATTCACATACGTTCGCGAAGTCTTCAAGCGTAGCAACCCTTACGCTTACGAGACTACAAATAAGACTGCAAAGGAAGACTCACTCAACTTTGCCTCATTCAACACTCAGGAGAATATGGAGAAACTCATCATGGCTGAACGTCAGCGTGAGTTCATCGGTGAAGGCAAGCGCTGGTACGACCTCGTTCGCTTTGCACAGCGTCGCGGAAACACAGCAGACATGCTCGACCTCCTCACTCGTAAGTATGCAAGCAACAGCAAGGCTATCAAAGCTAAGCTCATCAACATGCAGAGCCTCTTCTCTCCTGTCTACAACGAAGACATCAAGAACAACAACCTTCTCTACCAAAACGGTGTTTGGGCTATTAACAAGAGTACTTCACAGACAGACAATCTTTAATTTCAACTATATCCCCACACAACACGAGGGATGAGAAAAGAAAGAAAAAGATTAAAATGACATTTAACTCAATTTTTACAAAAATGAAAGTATCAAATAACATAAAGAAAGTCTTGAAGGCAGCTTTACTCCTTACACTTCCTCTTGCAGGAATTGGAGAAGGACTTCTGACTTCCTGTTCGGAGAATATCGACGAATCAGACCTCTACACCTTCACAGGTGAAATGATGACCGATTATTTCCAGAACCGTCCAGAGACATTTAGCAGCTTTATGGAGATTCTCGGTAAGGTTCACCCAAGCAAGCGCTCTGCCTCTACTATGAAGGAGTTGCTCTCTGCTCGCGGTAACTACACTTGTTTCGCTCCAACCAACGAAGCTATCCAACTCTATCTTGACTCTCTCTGCGAGATTGGCCAGCTCGAAAGCAACAAGCTCGCACAGATTAGTGACTCAGTAGCCGAAGCTCTTGTCTTCAACTCTATCATCCAGAACGGAGACAACCCTGCTTACGCTTCGACTGACTTCGAAGAAGGTGCGCTCGGTACAACTAACATGAACGACCGCTTCGTTACCATCTCTTATTCAAACGACGCTATCGGTAACACTCTTATCTACGTAAACACCAACTCAATGGTTATTAACTCTTCTGAAGAGAAAGAAATTGAGAATGGTTACGTTCACACAGTCGATAAGGTGCTCAGCCCTTCAAACGCAAGTGTTGCCGACCTCGTTGAAACTTCAGAGAACACTCGCTTCTTCGGCGAACTCCTTGAAATGACTGGATGGGACAAGAAACTCCAGACTTACAAGGATCAGGAATGGGAAGACTACTGGACTGAAAACGGTGACCTTCCTGGCACATCAGTCAACCCACGTAGTAAGGGCTGGAACCCTTATTACCCAGAACACCGTTACGTTGGTTACACAATCTTCGTAGAGCCTGACTCTGTTTTCAATGCAAACGGAATCACAGACCTCGGTTCGCTCAAGACTTGGGTTAAGGCAAATGCTAATTACGACGATGACACAAATATGGGTCACGTTACAAGTTGGGGTGATGACTACGAAGACGACTACAACTGGTTGAACCAGTTCGTTGCCTACCACCTTCTCCCTGAACGTCTCACATACAACCACCTCGTATGTTTCGCTAACGAATATGGTTGTGAGTCTTCAGCACTTAAGTCTCGTTCTGCATCTGCATTCTATGTGAATGTATGGGAATATTGGGAGACAATGGGCGTTCAGCGTCGTTCGCTCAAGGTTACAGGTATTCGTGGTGCTAAGATGATCAACCGTGTCAGCATCTACAACAAGAACACTTATAAGGAGGCTCTTGGTCAGATGACCGACTTAGGTATCACAATCAGCCCAACTAACGGAATGACTGACAATGCTGCCCTCAACGGCTACTACTACCCTATCGACCAGATTCTTATCTGGAACAAGGATGTACCAAACAAGGTTCTCAACGAACGTATGCGCTATGATGTAGGTGCAATGATTCCTGAACTTATGACAAACAATATTCGTCAGTATGGTCATGAGGATCGTAGCAAGAACTACATCCTTACAACCGACTATAGCGACAACATTGTCAACATGTCAAAGAACACATACTTCATCTATCTCTCCAATACAAGCTACTCTGGTTCTGCTGGTTCATGGATGAACTACAAGATTGATGAGTTCAATATCATCGGTTCTGTAGACTTCACAATGAAGCTTCCTCCAGTTCCTTACACAGGTACATACGAAATCCGCTACGGTATCAACTCAAATGATAACCGAGGTATGGCACAGGTATATATCGGTACTAACAAGGACAACCTCCCTGCTATCGGTATTCCACTCGACCTCCGTTCATCATCAGGTGTTGCTGCATCTGCTACAGGTTGGGTTGATGAGACTTCCCTCTCTGAGGATGACATCAACGAATCCGACAAGGCTATGCGTAACCTCGGATTCATGAAGGGTCCTAAGTACATGCAGTTCGCAAGTGGTAAGACTGGTCGTGATGTTTCTTCAAACTGCGTTCGTAAGATCATCTACACAGGTCAGCTCGAGGCAGGCAAGACATACTGGATTCGATTCAAGTCAGTACTTTCGGGCGAAAGCTGGGAGTTCTTCTACGACTACCTCGAAATTGTACCTAAGTCTGTCTATGCAGGCGAAGAAGCAGAAGATAAGTGGTAATTGTCAGTTTATAAAAACGAAAATATATGAACAATAATAAATCAACAAAATGGCTCACAGGTGCAATGATGTCAGCAGTTCTTGCTTCTGGCTTCACAGCATGTACCGACGACCATTTCGACATAAACTCTGATGTACTCGGCAAGCAGACTATCTGGCAGAACATCAAGAGTAACTCAGAACTCTCTGAGTATGCCGACATTCTCCAGAGTGTGTACTACTCTACTACCGAAGAGAAGACCACACCTGAGACTTATGCCAATCTCTTTGATGGAGACCAGACATTCACTGTTTGGGCTCCAATCAACGGGTCGTTCAACTACTCGTACTATAAGGATCTCTTGGCATCAGGCAATCGCGATAGTATATATAAGGTGGAAAAAGAGCTTATCCGCAACAACATGACTCGCTATGCTCATGTTATCAACGGAACAGACTCTGTCAAACTCGATCTCTTCAATGCCAAGTCTGCTTGGTTGAACTATGACAACCAGACTATCAAGAGTTCTAAGATGACTAATCCTAATATTGGTTCAAGCAATGGTATCCTTCACGTTGTGAACAAGCCAATCCCTTACCAGTACAACCTCTACGAGTACATGGCAACAAATCCTAACTTGGATTCTCTGAACAGCTTCATCAAGAGCTTCCAGAAGATTCAGTTCTTGGAGTATGCATCTACTCAAGGTCCTACAATCGATGGTCAGATTACATGGGTTGACTCTATCACTACCGTTACAAATACATATTGCAACAATTACCTTGGTGCATATCTCGAAAAGGAAGATAGCAACTATGTAATGATTATGCCTACAAACAAGGCATGGAACGAGACTCTCGAGAAGACAAAGAAACTCTTCCACTACAAGGATAAGTACAAGCAGGATGTGAACACTCAGACTGAAGAAGGTGTGGATACAATCATTTCAGGTTACGAGACCAACTTCACTCAGCCAGAAATCGACTCGCTTCTTAACCTTCGCAGTAAGGATGCTATTTGTCATGCTCTTGCATTCAACGCTAACTGGCAGTATGAGAAGGTGCCAATCACAAGCATCGCTGACATCCGTGCTCTCGATGCTCGCAAAGACTCACTC
>DCIW01000065.1 GCA_002317225.1 Prevotellaceae bacterium UBA1716
AATTATTCAGTAAACACTAATTATAAGTTAATATTATTCTTTCTAAATACAAATACCATATATATAATATAAGGTACGAAATAGCAAACCAAGTCGAACACATCAAACACACCTGGCAAAATGCCCGCATATTGAAGCAATTCTGAACCAACTCCCATAGCAGGGACAATAGCAGCTGCGAAGAGTCGCTTTAGTCTGTTTTCACCATCCTTAAGATAGTCGATCAAGATGATGTAGGAAGATGCCCACAACCCATCAGGAAGACTGAAACGGACAAATTCGGGAAGTTGCCAATCTGAGAAATACATTCTTGCCGCATCAACAGAACTGCCCAACCCCACAGCATCAAGCACATAGAATCCCAAATGCCCACGATCGCGGAAAAGCAAATAGATGCTTGCACCAATAACGAAGAGCAATATGGCAAGGATTGGTTTGAACCTTTGAGACTTCATCACCAGCTGCCTCCTCCGCCACCGCCGCTTCCGCCACCGGAGTATCCTCCACCACCGTAGCTGTGGCTGGAACTTGATGACCAACTGCTTCCGCTCGACGAACTTGATGCCGCACTGCTATAACGAGTAGTTTGGGTTTTGACTGCCGACATCAGGGATGATGACATAAAACTATGTTGCGAGATTCGGCCAAGATCCTTAACAAACGAATCGGAAGATTTGCCTGTATACCAGTCGACCGGCTTTACGGTTATATCCTTAAACTTCTCAGCCCACTTCTCTGCCATTCCAAATGCAACGGCAAAAGGCAGGACGTTATAGAAGTACTTCTCATCCTCAGCCTGCAGATGTTCGAGTTGCTGTTTGTCCGCAGTACGTATAAACTCTTCAAGTCCCATCAGTTCGCCCATCACCTTTCGGCGGTAAGGCGTCATTTGGGCAAGTTGATGAGATTGGTAACATGCAATAAACAAACCCAAAAGCACCAAATATGCCATATAGACAGGTACTATTGTAGGGTCTCCCTCCACAAACAAAGTTCCCCATATTCCCAATCCGAAGAAACCTATTGCTATAATAAGGAAGATGGCTTCGCCCCAATAATTATCGTCGTCGCTATATAAAGCATAAGTAATTCGAACACCAACAATGACTGCATAACCAACTGTTATCAAGCCTCCAAGTATCCAATCATAGGCCACATTTGCAGCAAAATACAGAGCGAAGGAACTGGTTAATATGGCAGCAAGCAAAATACAAACTGCACGCCCGTCCAACATATTCAGTTTATCGTGGAATGCATACTTTGCTTCAGCCTTTGCACGCACCCATGCCTTACCAAAACTATCAGGCACTTTTCCACAATCGAAAGATTTGCCATCCTTGAAAAATCCATCGAAAAGAGTTTTCTGATATTTAGGAGCATCCGAAGGCAAATCGTCTGCAAAATTCAGCACAGGCTGCTTACCTTTATTATTGATAGTGAGATACCCTTTAGAGGCAAACCAAGGAATGAGTGATATAATGTCGCGGTCATCAATTTCAGTATCAAACACGATTCCCACATCAGCACTCGACATGCCCTTAGGAGGATAGAACGAAAGAACTTTCGTAATTCCCCTATTCGAGAACACCTCTATATAAATGATATATCCAATCAGCAGGAGAGATATGATTATCAAAGCCCAAGCTAAGTATATCCTCATGTCCAAAGCAGAATCATGTGCAAAATATCCTTCGCGAAGAGGAATATACAGACTCACACCATAATGAGGATAAATACCATATAAATTGCCTTCGATATCTGTATTAGTGGCTTTTGTCACAAACTCATCACGTCCATCATCATGACTGCCTTCTGGACCGATAAAGAGTTGGAACTTAGACAACTCCTTATCAGTAAGCGGTTTGTCGAAGTGGACATGGAAATTGAAATGAATGACAGAGCAATCCCAACCAGTTCCTAACACTGAATGGAAGAAGAGATCGGCCTGTGGAACACGGTCGCCCCCAAACTTCAAGTCATAAGAGATAGTGTACGAATGCGGTCCCTCAAGATATACATCCTTGCTGCCCATTCGCATCGCAAACAACTTGTCGTAGTCGTCCGAAATATCAGTCCAAGGCTCAGATGAGGTCACCTTTTCCACCTCAAAGTTATAACTCATTATCTTCGACTCGCTCTTGTCCTGATTCTCCGATATGTCACGCTTCACCGCTATCCAAGTCGGTATCATGCGGAAAATACCATGCTTGGACTTTGTGAAGATAACATCCATCTTTTCCGTAACACTATACCTGTTATTCTCGTGCACAGTCACATCCACCGAATACTTTTTGAAATAGTACCCGTCAGGACATTTGAGTTCCACATCGGCTAAAGCATTAGCCGAAAACATTCCCACGAACATGAGAAAGCAAACTAAAGACTTGACAAATCTGTTCATAAGCAGTGTCGATTAATTAATGGCTAATTATAAAAAAACGTATTGCTAAAGGTATAAACTTATCCAACATAACAATACCAACCATCTTCAGCTTCAAGAACAAACTTGTTGCCCTTTTGCACGAGATGCATGAAGTTCAAACTCTCAGGTGCAGGATGACAAAGGAAGAGTTCAAGGCTGCCTTTCTCATCCTTTGTAATACTTACTACAGTAGGAATACCATAAGTGCCGTCATCATCCACATTCCATACTCCCATATCCTCATATTCAGGGTCGGTTTTCTGCTTCAATACATAAGAGCACACTTCTTTGCCTTCCTTCATCCAACTCATCACAATCATCGCCTCATGGTTGGTAATGTCAAATTCAGTCAGCACAAGCTGCTCTGTTGGCTTGGTGTAGAGCACCTTTGCCACCTCAACACAATACTTCACCTTGCGACCATATTTCTTAGCCATCTGCTGAGAGATAGCTGCAGGCATATTAACTACCTTCTCGCCCCAAACATAACGTGAGAACATGACAAACTCGTGAGTTGCAACGTAATTGTTGTGAGCAAGAAGTACAATCTGGTCGTTGCTCATATAACCTTTGAACATAGTTTCTACGTTTTCAGGATCCTTCAACTTGAACATACCACCCTTGAATTTCTCGTCCTCAGATGTATAGCATTCCATTGCTTCCGAACTGTTCATATTCTTCCAATCAACAAAACCGATGGCATTATGCTGATACTTAAACACGCCCCACTGATATTCAGTTATATCAGAATCCTTTTTTTCTGAAGGCCAGCAGAATTGGGCGAACGATTTCTTCGCAACACTTGCAGGCGACTCATATGGGAATGGATGAGTGAAAGCAAATTTACATGGGTACTTAGTCAGTCGGAGACTTGGGCATCCGTAGAATGAGCGTACCTCAATACGAGTGTCAGCTCCGTAAGTGACATTTGTGAGCGATGTGTTATCGCGGAAAGCATCTGAACCAACGAGAGTTACCGACTCAGGAAGTACAACTGAAGTGATGGTTCCGATATTGTTTGCACCAGCTTTCTTCCACATTGCACCACGACGAACTGTAGTCACAGGGTAGATATTATTCTTATAGCGAATCTGCGAGGGGATAACGATATCACCCGAGTAAGCACCACCAGGAGCCACACCAACATGTCCCGAAGACATGAGTTGGTAGAGGTAGCCCTTTGCATCCTTCAGAATGATAGTGTCGCCCACTTC
>DCIW01000084.1 GCA_002317225.1 Prevotellaceae bacterium UBA1716
AATAAAGTGCGTACTTTTGCAGAAAAATATAATGGATATGAATTTAGCAAGACCTATACCAGCTGCAGCACAGTATTGGGATATGATAAAGAACTCAAGTAATGAGGTGAAAATCAATCTCATTACATTGTTGTCGGCTTCTTTGCAAGAAGATATGAATGAAAGCAAATATTCGGATGAGTATGTTCAGCGTCTTTCGGAGTCAATTGATGATATAAAGATGGGACATGTTTATACAGAAGAAGAACTTGAGGCTGAAGAACTCGAGAAGATGCCATGGCTTGCAGACTGATTTGGACAGAGCACGCAAAACAACAGCGAGAAGATCTCCTTTTGTACGGTAAGGAAGTGTGGGGCATTAAGCAGACTCGCGCTTTTTGGAAATTTATCCGTTCTGAAGTAAAGCAGCTTTCCGACTCTCCTTATATCGGCCAGAAAGAACCGTTGCTTTCGCATATAATGCCCGAAGTTAGATACTTTGTCTTGCACTCTAACTATAAAGTGGTTTACCAATTCTATCCAGAAGCAAATACCATCTATGTGCTTGGTCTATGGGATACAAGGCGAAATCCAACAAGCAATATTTGAATTTATTATAAAATGAAGGCTGTGTCCCAGGGAAGGGAACACAGCCTTTTCTCATTCCCTACAAAGGTGTAGGATGTAGGATAAAAACAAAAATTTCGATGTTTTTTTAGTTTCTTTGCCTTACTGCCTCGTACATGAGGATGGCGGCACTGATGCTGACGTTGAGGGAGTCGAGTTTGCCGAGCATAGGGATGCGGATGTGGGCATCAGCTGCTTTGCGCCATTGTGGGGTGAGACCGGTTGCTTCCGTTCCCATAACGATGGCAGTACCGATGGTCATGTCTATATCGTAATAGAGACTTGAGTCTTGTAGTTGGGCAGTGAGGATTTGGATATTATTCTCTTTCAAGAATGCGATGCACTCTTCTGAACTGCAAGCAACGCAAGGCACGGTAAAAATGCCCCCGACCGAACTGCGGATAAGGTTAGGATTGTAAAGGTCGGTCAATGGGTCGCAAACGATAACTGCATCCACTCCCGATGCATCTGCAGATCGAAGGATGGCACCGAGATTGCCTGGCTTCTCAACGCTTTCGAGTACTACGAATAGGGGAGAGCCCCCCTCCCGACCTCCCCCGAGTGGGAGGAGACTGTTGAGGGTGAGATTGCGAGTCTTCACTTCTGCTATCACGCCTTCGGTTGTGCCACGATAAGCTATTTTCTCATAAACCTTATCGCTCACCTCAAAATACTTGCACTTGATATCCACCGACACTCCATCCACTTCAAGTTTGTATCCACCCGGATGGCCTCCCCCTTGGGGGGCTGGGGGGCCAAATACACTATCCACCTCAAATCCCGCTTCCACACAATGCATCAACTCACGTCTACCCTCTACAACAAAGAGTCCTTCTTTTCTACGCTCGCTCGACTTCTGTTGGAGGGCAAGGAGTTTCTTGATTTTAGGGTTTTGAGCACTCGTTATGATATTATCTTCCATGACCATTCTGTTTAGTTGAGTGCAAAGATACGAATATAAAGCGAAAAGTGAAATTATTGACCGCAATAATTTCACTTTTCAGATGAGTTATTCTTTATAATATCACTTCCTATATCCTTTATTCTGTTCTTGGATACTTGAACGAATATGAAAGAACCTTTAGCTACTCGACCAAATTGGAGAGAAAATGACTTCGTCTGGAAAATATATAAAATTGCTACGCATAAAATATATATGGTTTACATTGAGATATTTAGAAAATGTCTCGACGACTCTAAAATGCTCCGCCGAAAATGCTGCGACCTGCATCTAACTGCAGATATTTTCCGTCATTTTAAATCGCTTGCGATATTTTCCATTTCATCAGTACAATATCATTTTATGCGAAGCAATTTTATGACTCAGTCAATTTTTCAATTGCTTGCAATATTTTCTCTCACATATGTTCGAGAATCTTCCCTATTTCTTAATCTTAAGAACAGGCATGATGTTATTAAGATCCTTCTCTGGGAGGGTAACGATGAGGGCATCCTTAGTGCGCTCAAACTTCACTTTTCCATAACCGAGAAGCTCAACACTTGAAATCTTCTTGTTGTAAAGTTCGCTGCCTTCTGCAAGACTCTTAACGGTAACCTTATGGTCCTTCGGCCATGCAAGAGCAGTCACATAGATGTTCTTGGCAGTCTGAGTGAAACGAATCTCATTTGAACCAGCCTTTGAATAATTACCATCATTGAATCCCTGAGCATTAATCTTGATGTCTGCATCAGCGATAGGACCTTCGCCAAACTTAACCCAAGGACGAGTCTTTACGATACTCTCGCTATTTATCTTCATCCAAGCACCAAATTCGCGAAGGATTGCATATTCCTTCTCATCAGGAGTTCCGTCGGCACGAAGAGGAACCGAAAGGAGCATATTACCATTCTTACTAACGATGTCGACAAGGAGTTTTGCAACAGTTGCAGCACTCTTGTACCAACCATTCTGATAAGTTCCGTTGTTGTAATGCCAGTCGCCGATACAGTTACAGCACTGCCAAGGCTGATCCATAATCTTGTTTGGAGCACCACGCTCTACATCCCATACGAGAGCTTCCTTCTGCTCGTCGGTAAGTATCTTTCCGAACACCACATTCTTGGTATCCCCCTTAGTCCGTTGTCCGTTGTCCTTAGTCTTTAGTCCTTTATTATACATGTGAGCGGCAATCTTCATACCTGCATCACTAACAGGATAAAAAGGAAGTACTGTCACATCAAAGTAAATCATATCAGGGTTGTATCTGTTGATGGCATCGAGAGTACGATTGTAGAAGTTTGTTACATACTCTTGTGTTGGAGTGCATGCACCACCTTCCCATCCCCACTGACTGTGGATAGAACCATTATCCCATGTGTTCTTGCTGAAGTCGTGGTTCTGAGCATAGAGATTCTGTGGGTCGAGTCCTTTCCACCACTTCTCAGTGCCATCGGCATTGAGTTTGTAGCCATCTTCCTTTGTTAACCAACCATCATACTTCACACCAATCTTGTCGCCTTTGAGATCGAAACGACGACTTGGTTCATACCATGTCCAAGCATGATCTGCGTGGAAAGAAATACCGAAAGGAAGACCTGCTTTCTTGGCAGCCTTTGACCATCCATCGAGGATATCCTTGTGAGGACCAATAGCTTGTGAGTTCCACTCTTGATACTTGCTGTCCCAAAGGTCGAAATTGTCATGATGATTGCCGAGTGCAAAGAAATACTGAGCACCTACCACTTCCTTATAGAACTTCACCAACTCTTCAGGGTTCCAATTTTCAGCCTTGAAGAGAGGAAGGATGTCCTTGAATCCTACTTCGCTTGGATGTCCGTAATGTTCGCGATGATAGTTATATTTTCCGTTACCTTCCATATAAAGTTCGCGAGCCATCCAATCGCCCGAACCTTCTACACACTGAGGTCCCCAGTGAGCCCAGATGCCGAACTTAGCATCGCGGAACCACTCAGGCACTTGATACTGACGTAGGGATTCCCATGTTGGTTCGTACTTACCAGTTGCCATTGGCTCGTCTGCTTCTGAAACGGGTACTTTATACGTTTGTGCATTGCTTGAAACCATCAAGCCTCCGAAAGCGAGTAATGTGAAGAATAGTTTTTTCATATTCTTAATTGTTAGTTTTTAGTTGAGGTTATTTGCTAAGTAGGTGTTCATAATTATTTTTATATTTGATTCAATCTATTTGGATGCAGATTCCTACTTCAGACGAAGGAGCAATGCGGGCATAGTGACTGAGGATGAAGTAGAAAGATGCGCCAAAGAGATGAATAAAATATGAAAATGCACATACAATGATTTATATAAATAATTGTGAATACCTACTTAGGTGCAAAGGTACAACAATTAATCCGTTCGACCAAATGATAAAATTGATAAATAATAGGATAAAAAGCATCGATGCTCGTTGGGCACGAACATCGATGAATAATATAATATAAATAAGCTGTGCTACTTTTGGCCTGAGAGAATAGTTCCTTCCGATGTGAACCCTTCTGCTTCGACTGCAATCTGGTTGATATTTGAATTGTTCCAGAGAGTGATGGTTGCCGAACCATTCTTGTCGAGCTTGAGTTCAGGATTCCAATAAAGTGTGCGTCGATAGTCGGAAGGCACTTCTGGTAATGCCTGCTTGCTATAATCAGTATGATAGAACTCGTCAGGACTTACGATACCGTTAAGAACGTAACGGCGATCACGATAATAACGTCGTTCGCGCATACCGAGGAATGGATACGAATTTATAGTAGCCAAAGGCAAGTTGGCACCACGATAACGACGGCTTCCTATGAGGCGAGGCTGATAATCTGTGTAGATAGCATACATCTCAATCTCTTCGAGTCGAGGATGATCGGAGTATAAGTTGCTTATGTCTACTGGATCGTGCGACTCAAGATTCTTACGCAGATAGATGGAGTCGTGGTTGACGGTGTTACCCGAGAGTTGGCGTTGCAATTCGCTTGCTGCTATTCGAGTGGAAATCCCGCTTTGTGCGTCGACAGTGTAAGGCTTAATCGATCCATAATCGCCTACATAAGAGCGATATATGTTTTCTGCTGATATATCTCGCATACCTGCATCAAGGGCATGGTTGTAAGCCTCATAACCATCCACAATGAATGCTGGCATTGAATCATCAAACTGTCGAATGCCCGAATAACGTGCTCCAACCTTTACCTCTGCAAGCTGGTAAGAACCATCAGAGAGTTTCTTCTCACCGAGTGCTTTTCCCGCATTGAAGTCAAGTCGCTCTTGATAGAAGTCGTACTTTTTCATGAAGCGTGGATAAGGGAAGTCTATGCGTGTGCTGAACTCAGCCCAAGGAATGCGTGATTCTATTTTGTGACCTTCGATAAGGTGCTCTTCGTTAGGCATGTTCTGAATCCATAAGTAAGGTATGCGATTGCCATCACTTCCTCTTTTCCACTTTGCTGTATCGGATGCTGCGAGGTGGAAGAAGGCTTGTCCGTAAAACTTTGGAAGTGTGATGCGGAAACGCCCCTGGTCGGTCTTGATGTCGCTCCTTCTTATAATTGTGGTCTCTACAGGGTTCAACTCACAATGTGCCTTTACTGTTGAAGGAACAGCCAAGTTGTCCTGTTGGTTGGTCAGAATACCTTTGATAGTCAAATACTTTTTGAAGTTTTCGTCTGAGTCCTCTTTAAGTGTTGAGAATGAAGGCACAATAATGTTCTCTGTCTCTGGGTTTATCTCTCCTTCAGCAATAGTGCGCTTGTAGTCTGTGAACCATTCGTCAGGATTATAGAATAATTGACTTGGGTAATCATAAACGCGACCAATGATTACAGGGGTTCGTTCGTCGGGTTGTGTGAGTTCCCATACTCCACGAACTGCCATATCTCTCCAATTGAATCGTCTCCAACCCTGTGTGAGCATAAGGAGGTCGAGAGCATTGTGGTGCTCAGCATCATCAGCACTGAAGAACCATGAAGGGTTTGGAATGAATCCCTTTATTTCGGAAGACAGAAGCATCTCGGTTTGCATACTTGCATTGTCGAACAGGTTGTCTGTATGTTCTGTGTCACGAACAGAAACAGAGATGGTTCCGTTACTATTCTTTGCTGCCTTGCTATTTACATTGAGTGTAATCTTTTCGTAAGGATTGTATTGATCCTTAATGCCGCTGAACGTGATGTTCTGGGATGTGAGTTCTGGACGAGTGACAAAGAAGAGGCGGTCGGCAAGGATTGCGCCACTCTTATTGAATACAGTTGCTTGGTTCACTCCTGCCTCGAGGTCGTCGTTGAGTAACGATAGGGTAGAGATGCCATTTGTTTCGATTTCCTTGAATGAACGTACTCGACCATCATGCATAATGGTGATTGCAAGACTGTCGTCTGCGGCAAGTCCTGATGTCTGAACACTTATGTTCCAAATAGAATCGGTACGCTCTACACGGATAGTGGCTCCGTTAGCATGTACCTCTGGCAGTTTGACCTTAACAGAACCTCTTTTTTCTGTTGCGATGAAGGCGAGCTTGTCTTTTGAATTCTCAGATGGAGTGTATGTGAACACACCCCGACCTCTGTTAATGGTGCGAGCAATTGTCTTGTTCGTCTTGCTGTCTATCTTCTGAACGATTTCTCCATCAACATATTCTCCATCATTGTATTTTGCCTCGAATGCTATTCGGCAAGGAACGCCTTCGATGAGTTCACCACCTTCCGGATAGAAGCTGACAGTGAGTTCTCGTTTGTCAGGGTCTTTGCGAGTATACTGGCGCATCACGCGAACTGACATATTTTTGACATACTTTCCGTTTTCTTTTGGTTGGTCGTAAACAGGGAAGACCCTGCTGTACAGTTTGTCGTAGTCGCGGAAATACTTTTGTTCCATCTCTTGGTTGATGAACCAGTACTTTGCCTCTTCAGCATGTTC
>DCIW01000235.1 GCA_002317225.1 Prevotellaceae bacterium UBA1716
ATTATTCAGTAAACACTAATTATTATTTGATGTTAGGTTTTAATTTTCTGACAGGTATTGACTTTTGTGTCTTCCTATTTGCTGTAACGTTGCAACTGCTGTTCGTACACGTTCTTGAGTTGTGCGGCAAGTCGTTTGACTTCCGGAATTTGGGACGAATTGCTCTCAACACAAAGGTGGATGATGTCAAGACTGCGAAGCATACCGCGTCGGCAGTCGGTTACCTGATAGAACTGTGTGCTGTTTTGGGCACGTGAGATTTGTTCGATGCAGTTCTTGAGGTTGGAGATGACCCCGTCTGCGGGGATTTCGTATTCGTGACACGCTGCCTTGAATGTGGTGTTGAGATGTGCCACGGCAGCGGTAATGAGTTCTTTCTCGTTGGATGGGAGTCCGCTTGTGCATGAACAGAGAGAGTCGCGGATATGCTCGAAGTCTGCTTTCACGCGCATGAGCATGTTGGGCGACTGCACACAGTCGATACGGTTTTGGAGACGCTCGATGTCGAAGTTGAGTTTTGCGCAGTCAGGGCTGACTGCTTGCCCTTCGATGGTATCGGTTGCCCCATATGGAAGTGCTGTCGGATCCTCTTCTTCGACTTCGGTTGGGCTTCCGTTGCCTTTCTTTCCTGAGTCGCATGATGCGAGGATGGCACCTACCATTATGATGGAGATTATTATTCGTTTTATGCCTTTCATTTGTTTTGACACATTATTTCAAGATGCAAAAATAGTCACTTTAAGTGATTTTTCCAACCTTTTTGTGATATAAATTACTTTTGGCCGCCGAAAAAGCGATTCTTATTTGCTAAGTGACATAAAAAGATGTAACTTTGCACAATAAAGATGATTTGATGAGAATGAAAAAGATAAAGATTATGTTGGTTTTGTGGAGTTTGGTAGGGTCAATGTGCCTCGCCCAGACTTCCGACTCTATTATGGCCAGACATCTCCGTGAGGATAGAGGGATTGAGACCACACAAGGCAATAGTGTGGACTTCTTCTATCTTGGCGAACAGAAGTTTGATGACCTCTTCTTTGAGATTAGGAAGGCGAAGAAATTCGTCCATCTTGAATATTTCAACTTCAGGAATGACTCGATTGCCGGACTTCTGTTTGAACTTCTTGCACAGAAGGTGAAGGAGGGAGTTGAGGTGAGGGCTATATATGATGACTTCGGTAATATGTCGAACAATAAGCCTATCACAAGGCACATGCATGATTCGATTAATGCTCTCGGAATAAAGCTTGTGAAGTTCAGACCTATCCGTTTTCCATGGCTCAACCACTATATGCCTCGTGACCACCGCAAGATTGTTGTGATTGATGGTTTTGTGGCTTATACGGGTGGTATGAACGTGGCAGACTATTACATTGATGGTATTCCGGAAGTGGGTACTTGGTACGACTTGCACATGCATCTCGAAGGGCCTGTGGTGAACGACTTGCATCATGTGTTTGCAGACCTTTGGAAAAGGATTACGGGTGAGGTAATATCGGGCGAGAAGTATTTTCCGCATATAGAACCGACTATGGGCACTGCGGGCATGGCGGTTGTGGACAAGATGCTTGGACATAAGTCGAAAGATGCCATTCGCGACCTTTTTGTGAATATGCTGAACAGTGCACAGAAAAGTGTGAAGATTATCAATCCTTACTTCGTTCCTACTCATAGTGTGCGACAGGCTTTGAAGGATGCTGTGGATAGGGGTGTTGATGTACAGATCATCATCTCTGCAAAAAGCGATGAACCTGTTACTCCTGAGGCAACACATTATGTGGGAAATAATCTCGCGAAACGTGGTGCCAAGGTTTATATGTTTGAAGGCGGTTTCCATCATACCAAGATGCTGATAATCGATGACATATACGCTACTGTCGGGTCGTCGAACATGGATGCAAGAAGTTTGCGTTGCGACTATGAGGTGAATACTGTCATCTTTGATCATGAGGCTACAAAGTGGCTTGTCAATCATTTCGAGAATCAGAAGAAATCATGTTTCCTTATTAAGAAAGGTTATTGGAAGACTCGTTCATTGGGCAAGAGGTTAGAGGGGTGGTTCGGCAATCTTCTGACACCAGTATTGTAGTAACCTCTTGTTTGTTCGAGTACTCCTTATTTATTATTATCGAATCCATATTATATTGTTGAATCTTAATAATATCTATAATAGCTAATTGATGAAAAAACTATTGCTTATCTTAGTTGCGATGATGATGACTTGGTCTTCGTTCGCACAACCAAAGAGAGAGTTTCGTGGTGCTTGGATGCAGTGCGTGAATGGTATGTACCTTGGAAAGTCGTCTGAGCAGGTTAGGCAGATGCTTCTGTCCCAACTTAACCAACTTCAGGATGCCGGTATCAATGCCATCATGTTTCAGGTGCGTCCAGAAGGAGATGCACTTTATAAGTCGAATATCGAACCATGGAGCCGCTATCTTACAGGCAAGCAAGGGCTTGCTCCTGCAGATGGTTGGGATCCGCTCGCATGGATGGTGGAGCAGTGCCATAGTCGTGGTATGGAATGTCATGCTTGGATCAATCCTTATCGTGCAAAAATGAAATCGACTGTTCTTGCAAGCAATCATGCTGCTGCAATGTTTCCCGAACGAGTGTTCCAGTATGGAGATCTGCTCATCTTCAATCCTGCCCTTGAGGTGAACCGCAAATACACTTGTCTTGTCGTTGAGGATATTTTGAACAACTACGATGTTGACGGTCTGCATATCGATGACTATTTCTACCCTTATCCTGTGGCTGGACAGGTGATTCCTGACCAAGCTTATTATGAAAAGGACAAGCGTGGTTTTGCTACTATCGAGGACTGGAGACGTGACAACGTGAATCTCTTGATCGAAGACCTCCATAAGGTTATCCGCAAGACAAAGCCATGGGTGAAGTTCGGTGTTAGTCCTTTCGGCATCTATCGCAATAATCCTGCTGGTGTGAATGCGAAGGAGGGTAGTGCCACAAACGGTACAACCAACTATTATGATCTCTATGCTGATGTGGTGAAGTGGGTTGAAAAAGGTTGGGTGGACTATAATATTCCTCAGATTTATTGGAACGTTGGTACGAAGGTTGCTGATTATGACGTGCTCTGTCATTGGTGGAACGACTACTGCGGAAAGCGTCCTCTCTTCATTGGTCAGGATGTTGAGCGTACTGTTTCGGGGAAGGATCCAAATAATCCTAACGCCCATCAGATGGGACTCAAGTATGATATTCAGCGTTCGCTAAGTAATGTGAAGGGCAGTTGCCAATGGTATGCTGCTGCTGTCTGCACGAATCAGGGTGGTTATCGCGACTACTTGAAGACTATCTTCCATAAGTATCCATCGCTTCAACCTGAAATGAAATTTATCGATAAGAAGGCTCCAAGCAAGGTTAAGAAGGTGAAGGTTGTTTATTCCGAAGGTCAACCAGCTCTTTCTTGGTACACGCCTAAGTCAAAGAAGGAGATGGATAAGGTCGTTCAGTGCGTGATCTACCGTTTTGCTCCAGGAGAAAAGGTTGATCTTAACGATGCTTCTCACATTGCATATATGACCAATCGTATTTCCGAACCGAACACTCGCTTGCTCTATCACTTAGGCAATCAGATTGATTATAGTGGATATACTTTTGTCATTACCGCTCTCGACAGATTGCATAATGAGAGTAAAGGGGTGAAGGTGAAGCTGTAAAAAGGTTTTGTCGCTTAATCTAAGCGCACTTAGATAGAAAGACTAAGTACTAAAAAAATAAAGCGGATTTGCAAGTCAGCAAATCCGCTTTAATATTATCTTTCTTGAAGTGTGATTACTTAAGAAGTCCGAGTTCCTTGAATGAGTCAACGAGGATGCTTACGCAACGGTCAACTTGCTCCTTTGTGTGAGTGGCCATAAGGGCAACACGAACAAGAGTGTCTTGTGGAGCACATGCTGGTGGAACAACAGGGTTGATAAACACGCCCTTCTCAAATGCAATCTTTGTAACCTCGAAAGTCTTATTTGCATCACGAACATAGAGTGGGATGATAGGACTCTCTGAGTCGCCAATCTCGAAACCAGCCTGCTTGAACTGTGTGAGGGCGTAGTTTGTGATTTCCCAAAGGTGCTGCTGACGCTCAGGCTCGCTCTTCATGATGTGAAGTGCCTCAAGTGCTGCTGCTGTAGCTGCAGGAGTGTTACTTGCACTGAAGATGTAAGTACGTGAGTTGTGGCGAAGGAAGTTGATTGTGTCCTTGTCTGATGCGATGAAACCACCGATTGAAGCGAAACTCTTAGAGAATGTACCCATGATGAGGTCTACATCGTCTGTAAGGCCGAAATGGTTACAAACGCCACGACCTTGCTTGCCGAATACACCAAGGCCATGAGCCTCGTCAACCATGATGCTTGCGTTGTACTTCTTCTTGAGTTCTACGATTTCTGGAAGCTTTGCAAGGTCGCCTTCCATTGAGAAGAGACCATCGATAACGATGAGCTTGATGGCTTCTGGATTACAACGCTGAAGCTGACGCTCAAGGTCTGCCATATCGTTGTGCTTGTAATGGAAGAACTGTGAGAAGGAAAGGCGACGTCCATCTACGATAGATGCATGGTCACGGTCATCGCCGATAATATAGTCGCCACGACCTGTAAGACATGCAACAACACCTGAATTTACAGTGAAACCTGTAGAGAACACAAGTGCTTCATCTTTTCCTACGAACTCTGCCAACT
>DCIW01000144.1 GCA_002317225.1 Prevotellaceae bacterium UBA1716
CCAAGTTTGTTGCCGTTGAGATAAACCGTTGAACGACAATAAACTCCCTCAAAATAGATATAAGTCTTCTGCCCCTTAGCATTATTCACATTGAAATGCTTTCGATACCAACCAATTCCCGCAGGCAAATAACCCTGACAACTTGCAAGTGTAGGAGACAACTGCCCTTCGATGCTCCAATCGTGAGGAACATCGAGCTTGCGCCATCTTTGGTCGTTATATTGTTCTCTTGCTGCTAATGAATCGTCAGCAAGATTGAACAACCAAGAATCGTTGAATAGCTTGGCATCTCCGAAGGAAACTTGAGCATCTGCCGACAAAGCAAGAAAGGCAGATAGAATGAGGGAAAGCAGTTTTTTCATAATAGAATTAGTAATTTTGGACAAAGATAAACAATTTGTTTTACAATAAGAACATTCAACTCAAATAATTGCACTATCTTTGCACAACAAAACCAATTATACTAACTAAACATGAAGAAAACTATCCTTTCGCTTGCACTCTTAGCCCTTGGGTTAGGAGCAAATGCACAAACCCGTTCGTGGACTGCCGACAATGGTAATGGAACATTCACCAACCCTCTGTTTTATGATGAATTCTCCGACCCAGATGTTATTCGTGTAGGCGACGATTATTATCTTGCAGGAACCACTATGCACACAGTTCCTGGTCTTGTAATCCTTCATTCTAAAGACCTTGTAAACTGGGAAAACATCTCTTATTGTTTCGACCGATTCGACTTTAACGACGATGCTTTCTCTTTGAAGAATGGTAAGGAAGTGTATGGTCAAGGCATTTGGGCACCTGCCATCAGATATGCAAACGGTCAGTTCTATCTCTTCTCAAATGTAAATGGTAAGGGACTTCAATGCTACACAAGCAAGGACATCAAAGGGCCTTGGAAGCATCACAATATGGAAGGTCGCATCTACGACCTTAGTGTGCTTTTCGATGATGACGGCAAGATTTATGCCATTCATGGTTATGGAGAGGTGCATTGCACTGAACTTAAACCAGATATGAGTGGGCCAAAGGAGGAAACTGACCGCGTAATCATTCCTGAAGGAAATGCAGTTGGTGAGGGACATCACATGTATAAGATTGATGGTATGTACTATCTCATCTCAACAGACTACAAGCCAAATGGTCGCACTCTCTGTTCTCGTTCGAAGAGTATTTGGGGACCTTACGAGACTTGTGTAATTACAGCAGATGAGACATTCGGTTATCATGCTGCTCCTCTCACTCAGTTTAGAGGAAGAATTAATCCTGATGGTACGAAGTTTGGAATTGGTCCAGAAGATGTTAATGCTACCGCTTGTACAAATATACATCAAGGTGGTATTGTGCAGACACAAAACGGAGAATGGTACGCATTGTTAATGATGGATTTCCATTCTATTGGTCGAACAGTCACTCTCGCCCCTATCACATGGAAAGATGGATGGCCAATGCTCGGTCTTGAAGGCAATCTCGGTCGTGCTCCTCGCACTTGGACAAAGCCAAATATTCCAGGAACAGAGAACATTAAACCTCATGCACCATACGAACGCAACGAAAACTTCGACGGAAAGAAACTTGGTAGAGTATGGCAATGGAACCACAATCCTGAAGAAAGTATGTGGGCACTCAAAGGAGGCAAGCTTCAACTTCGCACAATGCCAGCAGACCAACTTATGTGGGCACGCAACACATTGACTCAACGTGTAATAGGGCCTTCGAGCATAACAACCGTTGAAATGAACATTAAGAACTTGAAGGATGGAGATGTTGCAGGACTTGGCAATATCAATATTCCTTGCTCATGGATTGGAATAGTAAAGGACGGAAAGAAAATCACCCTTCGTTGTTTTGAACAATTGAAGAATGACACAATCGATGTTGATATCGCATTAAAAGGCAATAAGGTTTGGCTTCGCTTTGATGGAGACTTTGATAACAACCAAGGTCATTATGAATATTCTATTGATGGACAGAACTTCAAGCAATTGGGTGGCGTGATGAAGCTTTCTTATCAGCTTACAACTTTCCAGGGTTCTCGAATGTCACTTTTTGCATTTAATAAGAAAGGTGTGAACGGAGGTTATGCTGAGTTTGACAACTTTACCGTAAATGAAACAAAGGCAGACCGTTCGGGTAACATCCCTTATGGCAAGACATTCCAGATAATTAACCTTGCAACAAACCTTCCAATGAAAGCCTTATCACACGGTTTGATGTACGATACTCGTGCAAATGATAAGGCAGTAGACACAAAGTTCCATATTATCGATCGTGGTAACGGAAAGGTAATTCTTCAGTGCGAAGACGGAAGATATGTATGGGTTAGCGGTTATGGTCTTCCTGGTGATGTGCGTCTCACAAAGGACGAAAGCAAGGCAGAAGAGTTTATGTGGCAAGATTATCTTGACCACGAATTCATGTTAATGTCCACACGCACACATACTTATATCGGAAAGTCTCCTACAACTGGTTCTCCATATTCAATGGACTACAAGGGTGCTGACCCAGCAAAGAAGAATGGTGCTGTATTTAAGTGGATTGAATAATACAAGGAAAACAATAGCACAAAAAAAGTGGGCTTAGCATTGCAGCTTTGCCCACTTTTGTATTATTGTATTTGTTTGTCACACTATTTTGCCTCAATCTCAAACTGAGGAGCAGGGATACCTTCTATATTATATAAGGTAGGAGTTGGGTAATCATCCCAACAATAGCGTACTGTTGTTGCGGTAATGTCTGAAGGAAGTGCTACTGACATTGTGTAATCGCCTGTAACTTCGGCATTTGCCCATTGGTATTTGCCATCAACCTTAACAGCAATAGTCTTGAGTTCTGCCTTCTTGAGTTTACCAGTTTTCTTTGAGAATGTGACAATCACATTGCCCTTGTTAATCTTTGCACTTACTGGTTGAGGACCTGTGCTCACAATCTTGCGACCATAAGCAAGTGCTTCCATCTGGAGTGCAGCACGATGACCAGCAGTTGGTTTGTCTTGAGGATGGATATCGTTATACTCACCTGTATCGAGAGTTGGAGCAAGACCAGCATTCTTTATGTTCTTTGCAGCAATGTACTGCTGATGGCGAATCTGAGTCCATCCGCTTTCGAATGGTTGGTCGTGCTTTGCTTGATAACCAGGCAACTGCATGATAACGAATGGATAATCTTTGCCTAATTGCTTGCGCCACGAACCAATCATCGCTTCGAGATATTGAGCATAGTCACCTGTATTGCCCATATTTGATTCGCCCTGATACCATAGGATTCCCTTGAGTTGGATATCCTTGAAAGGAGCAATCATCGCATTGTAAAGACCTGTGTTTCCATCTACGAAATAAGTGCTTCCTGGCTTTGGATTCATCTTGCTTCCTTGTGCATACTGCCACTCTTCACCAAGCGGGAAGACAAGTTCGCCAATTTCAATCTGGTAGAGTTTGCCTTTTGTGAAGTTGCCTCGACCACTTTGAGAGATAAGATGAACCATTATCTCATTATTGCCAGCCTTAAGAAGTCCTGCTGGTATCTTATATATTCGTGGAGGATACTCGTATGTGGTATTGCCAATGAACTTACCATTAACAAACACAGAGTCAGCATCTTTCATGGCTCCAATACGGATAATGGCAGGCTTGCCTGCATATTCTGGTTTCAAGTCAACTACCTTATGGAACCAATACGAACCATTGCCGTTGAACCAATTGCCAAAGATGTTTGTTGTCTTCCACGAAGAGAAATCGTAGTCTGCATTCTTCCATTTATTGAGGATTTCATCCTTCTTCATCGCTTCGTTCTCCCATTCATAGCTGCGACGATTCTCCAAGCGAGCAATTGAATCAGTCCAATCAACTTGTGTGTATTTGGTCTTGGAGAATTCATCCTTGTATGCTGGGAATTGTGCAAGCACTTCCTTAGGAGTCCAAGCCTCAACACGTGTTCCGCCTACTGCCGAGTTAATTATACCGATTGGCACATTCTCCTTCTCCTGAAGTTCGCGAGCCATAAAGTAGCAAATACCAGACACTTCGGCACAATTATCAGGAGTGATATCCTGCCAAGGCTTAATAATTACATCATCGTTTGGGTGGTTATAGTTGTATTGGTGTGGGAGTTTAAGATAACGGATATTAGGATTGCTGTAATCCTTAACCTTATCAGCCACCACATCCATACAACGACGGATAGGAAGTTCCATATTTGACTGGCCCGAACAAAGGAAGACATCACCTATAAGAATGTTCTTAATAGTGATTCTTTCACCGATTCCAACCATTCCGTTATTGTTGATTGACATGGTCACAATATCTTCTTTGCCTACAGGAACACTAAATATTTCCATATTCCGTCCTTGTGAAGAAGCCTTCATCTTTGGGAGATAAACCTTCCATGTGCCGTCTTCTGCCACCTTAGTCTTAATTGGTTTACCCATGCCATTGATAAAAACAGTCCAGCCAGGCTTACCCCATCCCCACACAGGATTCTTCGCATCACGCTGAAGAACCATTCCATCAGCAAAAAATGCTGGCAAGCGTAATGTTCTTGCTTGGGCACTTAACGATATGCAGCAAAGCAAGCATATAAATGTTAAAAGTATCTTTTTCATATCTTTATGGGAGTTTGTCGATAGGTGCTGCTGTATAATTATCAATATTGAGTTTGTACTTCATCAAGTCGTCAAGTTTGTGCTTTGGTGCTGGGCAATCAACAGGAAGTTCCTTCTTTGAGAATGTTTGGAAATAGAGCAAGCAAGCATCTCTCCACCACCAAGCATCCTTTGCCTGACGCTCAAAACGAGCAAGTTGTCTTTCGTAACGAGCAGAATCAACGTATGGTTTCATTTCCTTCCAAGTCTCCAAGAACTTTTGCGCTTCATTCACACCTCTATCATAACGATAGCAGAGGTTTTCCCAAAGCGAAAGTCCATTCTTCATAGTGAAATCCCAACTTGCATGATGGAACCAAAGGAGATATTCTTCAGGACAAGTATTGATATCATTATAGATAGTCTTGTAAGGTTCAGGGTATTGGCTCACATTATCGCTACCCTTCTCCGTACGATCGAATCCAAGTCCTTGAGCATCAGCCTTATGATAATAGC
>DCIW01000227.1 GCA_002317225.1 Prevotellaceae bacterium UBA1716
AATATACTGGTTCTTGTTCCTTTCCTCCAATACGGCAGCGCCATAACCAAGCTTGATTGGCAGTATTGAAACCAGTCTTTGCATCATGCCACTGGCTCTCGGTGATAGGAGTGTGTCCCTGCATAGCATTGTCTGCACATACTATTGCCTTTTCATAACAATCCTTGGCTGATGTTACGTTAAGAGTAGTGTAACCATCATTCTTCTTGTTGCTTTCTGCCAATTTTGTTGTGTAGTCCTTGATGTATTCACTATTTTCTTCAAGACGTGAACCAACTTCCATCCAAACTCGTGCCATAAGTCCATTGACACAATCATTTCCTGGAAGTGAAACATCCGAAGGATTATAACCATCGAGCAACTTCTGAGCCTTCTCAAGGTCGGTCATGATGAAACGATACATAGTGCAGAAATCAACACGAGGATTGTTGATTGTTTCTGCATTCGTAGTCTTTTCGGTTACGATTGGAACAGTCAATCCCCAAATGCCATCATCTTCTGCCTTGGAGTCAATACTTGCATAACCTGTAGGTTTGAACTCAAAGCTGCGTGCCAAATCCAAATAAGCCATTGCACGGAAAGCAAGAGCCGAACCAAGATAACGCTTTGATTCCTCATTGGTAGTGTTTTCATCAATCGCACCAATCAGGTTGTTGCAGTTCTTGATGAGTTTATAGTAATAATACCAAGTATAAACTGTGTATGAACTTGCGTAAGTTCCATTCTCATGATAAGTCCAATAATCGTATGTAGACTTATACACAGGGAAGTCTTCACCATTAACTTCACGATAGTACATCTGGCAAGGATAGCCCCAGTCGTTGAGATAATAGCCGCTTGAACCCCACGAGTTGACTGCAACCATATATGATGATATGCCGTAAAGCATACTGAGCTGAGTATCGCTCATAGCTGCCACCTGCTTATCAGATACTGTTGAATTAGGAATTTCTTCCCTAATACAACTTGTGGCAATAACAGATGTCAAAGCAACTGATACAAATAACTTTATATATTTCATAAATGTAAATCGCTTGCTAAATTAGAATGAAACAGTAAGACCTCCTGAAATAGTTCTTGAAGGAGAATAAGTGCTTGTACTTGCTTCTCCTGAGAATGAACCGCGAGGGTCAAATCCTTTTCTCTTTGTCCAGTAATACACATTCTCGGCAGTTACATAAATACGCAGATTGCTGAGTTTCCATTTGCTTATGAGTGCCTTATTAAATGTGTAGCCTAAGTTAATGTTTGAAAGACTCAAACTACTTGCGTCAGTAAGGAAACGGTCGCTGAATGCAGATGTGTTCTGATCGTTATATTGCCAACGAGGAATATTGCTTGTTTGATTGTCTGCACTCCATGCATTGAGCACATCCTTATGGATTGCATAACCGGTGTTGCTCTGAACAGGGTTAGTCATAACATAAGAATATCCATTATCGTATGCCTTACCTCCAAGACTATATGTAAAACTTACGCTCAAGTCAAATCCTTTATACGAAAGACTTGTGCTGAAACCGCCATACATCCAAGGATTTGGGTCATCACAAACGTAGTAGTCTGCATCCGAATAGTTGGTTGTTGTGCCAAGAGTACCGTCGTTATTATTCACATACCATTGTGAACGTCCATCCTCAGTCAAGCCTGCATACTTTGGCATGTACCAAGTGTAGAGTGGGAGACCTTCGCCATAATAGTACGAACCGCTACTATAACCTGGATGATCTTCAAGATTCTTAGTTGCTAATTGTTCTGCAATCTTTGTAATCCTATTTTTATATAAGGTGGCGTTAGCGCCAATAGTCCATGTGAAATCACGAGTTTTGATTACATCACCTGAGAGTTCAACCTCCACACCAGTGTTCAGCATATCACCGATATTGTCATACGTTCCGCTATAACCAGCTGACTTAGGAGCAGCAACAAAACAAAGCATGTCGGTTGTCTTCTTGTTGAAATATTCGATGTTACCACGAAGACGACTCTTGAAAAGTTCGAACTCAACACCGATGTTAAAGTTGTTGAGAGTTTCCCATGTGATATTTTCGTTGCCGATAGTATTTGTGATAAGACCAACATTTCCATCACTGTTCACAATCTTATATGTGTTCATATAAAGGAAATCACCAATATTATCATTACCTACCTGACCAAACGATGCTTTGAGTTTCAAAGTGTTAAGCCAATCTGTTTTGCTCAACCATTCTTCCTTTGTCATAATCCAAGCACCTCCGAAAGAGAAGAAAGTTCCCCAACGATGGTCTGGATGGAAACGGCTTGAAGCATCACGGCGAACACTTACGCTACCGAAATACTTCTCAGAATAGTCGTATTGCCCTCTGAAGAAATAACCTTCTGTGTTATAATCTTGGCGTTGGCTATTATTGTCATCAATAGTGATTGCACCTGCAAGAGTCTGATTATCAAAGTAAGAAACCATGTCTCTACGACTTCCCCAAAGATAATCATAATTCATACGATAGTTTTCATGACCAAGCAACAACTCCATGTGATGAAGACCGAAGTCCTTCTTGTAGTTGATAAGTTGCTGGAAGTTGTATGAATAAGTTTCGTCCTTTCCCTGATACACATATCCATTAGGATAGGTGTTAGCAGAATATCCATAGAAAGGATTTGATGTGGAAGAGAACTTTCTGTTCTGTACAGTTGCTGTACCGTTGAGAGTGATCTTAAGTCCTTCAATTGGAGTTACATCTGCAAAACCATTGATAGTGAACTGGTTCTCATGTCCATCATACGTATTCAACTCTGCATCCTGAAGAGGATTGTATTTTGGTTGGTAAGGACGGTCGTTGTCAATGATAGCGGCATCACCATAATCATAAACCTTACCATTCTTGTCAGTCATGATGCTGCCATTAGCATCACGAATATATACAGGATAGATAGGCGCAATTTGCTGAGCAAAATAGAAGAGGTTGTTTCCGCTTCCAGTTGTGTAATTGCTGTTTGCATGAGTGAAACTTACATTACCACCAACACGGAACCAATCCTTAGCCTGATAGTTTGCCTTGAGTCGGGCACTATAACGCTCAAAGTCAGACTTGTTGCAAATACCTTGAGTGTTCAAATATCCAAGTGAACCATAGAACTGAGCCTTACCATTACCACCATTTATGTTGATGTTATATTCTTGGCGAAGACCGGTACGACTTGCTTCGTCCAACCAGTTGTCTGGCATGATGGTATAAGTGTTATTGCCTCCAGTGGTGTGATTGCCATGAGTTGC
Source organism: Prevotellaceae bacterium UBA1716 (assembly GCA_002317225.1). Taxonomy (GTDB): domain Bacteria; phylum Bacteroidota; class Bacteroidia; order Bacteroidales; family Bacteroidaceae; genus Minthosoma. The sequence goes on from DCIW01000227.1 coordinate 3,251, forward strand.
ATTTGGATTAAGGCGTCCATTGTCACCGATAAGATATTCACCAGCAGGAACTGACATTGCCATATAACCGAGACCACCTTCATTTGTTGGAGTACCAAGAGTGCTGTTTGCCCAAGCATGAGCTTCATAGTTGCTCATGTTCTGAGAGTTAACGGCATAATTATAAAGAGCCTTGTAGTAAGTCTCGTAGTATTGTCCCACATCATTGATGGTTTCGTAGTCTCGCTTGATACGAGTTGTTCCACCCCACTTAGTGTCAACAGTGATTGTGGCATCACCTGACTGAGCTTTCTTAGTAGTGACCATAATGATGCCGTTAGCACCACGAGCACCATAGAGAGCAGCACTTGCAGCGTCCTTCAACACGGTAACACTTGCCACATCAGCAGGGTTGATATTGTTCCAACCACCATCGTATGGCGAACCATCCACGATGATAAGAGGGTCTTTGCCTGCACTGATACTGCTGAAACCACGAATGCGAATCTCTGGAGTAGCTGTTGGGTCACCAGAGTTATTGACCATCTGCACACCAGCAGCTTCACCTTGAAGTCCGCTAAGCACATTAGTCAACTGCTTCTTTTCGAGTTTCTTCGAATCAATTACTGCTGCAGAACCAGTAAAGGCTGAACGCTTCTGTTCTCCGAAGGCAGTTACCATCACTTCATTGAGTGCAGCACTTTCTTCTTCGA
>DCIW01000055.1 GCA_002317225.1 Prevotellaceae bacterium UBA1716
TGCAAAGATATAAAAACTAATTTATACCATTGTAAAGAAATAGTAAAAATAGTAAAAAAAATAAGGAGCGAGCCTCGATTTGAGACTCGCCCCTTTGATATTTGGGGAAGTTTGTGATTACTTAACCATGAACTTCTTACCGTTCTTGATAACGATACCCTTGTAAGAGTTGCTTACACGCTGACCAGCCATGTTGAATACAGCTGCGTTCTTAGTGTCAGTGTTAACAGTAACGATGTCAGTAACAATCTGCTTGAATGTGTCACCTGAGAGGTAGTAGAGTTCGAAGTCGTCGAAGATTACCCAGTCAGAACCGATAGCAGCAGTCTTGCGGATACCGAGAGTGAGGTTGTCACCAGTTTCGATAGTGATCTGTACCTTGTTTGCTACGTCAGCAGGATGCTGCTTGCAAACCTGGAGGAAGCCCTGCATTGAAGATGGGTAGTAGTAAGAAGTACCGTCGAAGTCAATCTTTGTATCGAATGGATAGCTACCTTCTGCTACATCATTTCCGTAGATGTCACCATTGTAAGTCTTTTCAGTGCCTTCGATTGCAACAGCCTTGTTTGCGTAAACGCTTACAGAACCGTCTTCCATTTCTTCTGTACCCCAGTCAGTAACAACTTCAGTGAATGAGTTCTGAGTGTACTTGAGGGATTCGATAGCCTTGATGTAAGTGAATGCATCGTTTTCGTCAGAAGTCTTCATGAAGAGCTGAGCATTGTGGTTAGCCCATGCTTCTTCGTTACCAGCTTCGTTGTAAGCATTAACGAGATCTGCAGTTACAGAACCACCGTCACGGTAGATAGCCTTAACGCGGAGTTCGTAAGTACCTGCTGGGAGACCGTTGAGAGTCTGTGAGAGTGTGAATGCAGACTTGTTCCAAAGTTCAGCATTTACCTTCTTACCGTCAGTGTCAAGAGCATATTCGTTGTTTGTTGGAGTTTCACCTGACCAACCACCACTTGGATTGTTAGTGAAGTCTGGGTTAACGATGTAGCTTGTGATGTTAGCAGGAGCAGCTTCAGTTGCATCACCAGCACCCATAGCAGCCATCAATGCGATGTTGTAAGGGATTGAAAGCTGATCGAGATAAGCACCGAGTTCATCAGCAGTCTTCATTGATGCATTCATTTCTGCAACCTGCTTCTTGATAATCTCGTTGATAGTAGCATCGTTAAGAGCGATAGCCTTGTCATATACACCACAATATGTCTTGTAAACATTAGCGATTTCGTTGAGTTCAGCAACGCGCTCGTAAGTGTCTTCTTCCTTATCACCGTAATTGCTCATGTAATCGAATGCAGGAGTTGTGAATTCGTATTCAGCGAGAGCAGCCATGTCGTCAAATGCTGTGTACTTCTTTTCTTCAGCAACAACCTTATTTACGAATTCCTTAGCTTCGCAGTACTTAGCGTAAGCAACTTCGTATGCAGCCTGGTCAGCGACTGGCAACTGGATTTCAGCGAGGAGATCCTGAGCAGCCTTCTTATCACCAGCGAATGCGATTTCTTCAACCTGAGGAGCGAGCTTGTCGAGGTATTCCTGCATCTTTGCAGTGAAATCAAGGTCTTCACCATAGAAATAGAGACGGAAACCTGTGTAGTTAGCAACACCTGTACAGCGACCACCGATAGTGAGCTTACCGTCCTTAGCAGAGATGATTGAAGTCTCAACATCAATCCATGCCTTTGGATTCCACTCGTACCAACCGTACTGCTGGCTTGGACCTGGACGGTCAGAGTCGTTCTTTACAGTTTCAGAGTATACATATTCACCATTAGAGTTGCCTGCGTAGATGTCACGAGTCTGTTCACCAGCCCAGAAGTTACCACGAACGAGACCCTTAAGGCTGTAGTAACCGTTAGGAAGACCTACGAGAGCCTGCTCGATACCGATAGTACCTGCAGAAACTGAGTTCCAACCGTCAGATACACCAACAACACCACTCTGGTACATGAGCTGGAGACCAGCAGACCAACCTGAATAGCGGTTAGCTCTGTACCATTCGTTAGTTACATCGTTAGATGGGTAGAGAGTTACGCCATCACAAATGTCAGAAAGACCAAGACCTGCAAAGTCTATTTCCTTGTATGCCTTAGGGCTACCCTTAGCACAGACAGCACCCCAATCAGCCCAAGCACCTTCCTTGAGTGTCCAAGTGCCTTCAGCCTCATTGTATGTAGGGTTGTACTGTGGTTGTACGAACCAAGGGTAAGTGATGAGCGAAGTGAAGTCCTTTTCACCCTTCTCACCTGCAGGCTGAGAGTTGAGGTAGTCAGCGCGAGCCTTTGACAATGTGTTGTACACATCTTCATAATACTTAGCAGGGTCGTCGCCGAGAGCAGCTACATCAGTAGTGAGAGCAGCATCTTTGTTTGTCTTGTAAGCAGCTTCGAATGCGTCGTAACCAGGGAATTCAGTAGAAACGAGCATGTTCTCACAAGAAGTGAGGAGACCAGCGAGGTTCTTACAGAACTGGAGAGACTTGCTGAATGAGTCAGTCATGCTAATGAGGTCGTTCTTAATCTTTACGATAGCGTCAACATCTGTACCAGCATTTTCAACAGCGTCGTCAGCTTCCATCATGTAGTCAGAAACCATACCTGCAAGTGCGTCGAAGCCAGCAGAGGTAAGGTCGTTCATGACATCTTCCATGTTAGAGTTGGCAGCAAGATATTCTTCCTTAGCAAGGTCAACCTTAGCAGCGTTGTCAGCAGGACCATCGTAGATAACCTGGAGGTTAGTGAATACGAGCCAGTCTGCAGTGATTGAACCTGTCTTGCGGAAACCGAGACGGATATAAGTATCTTCAGTAACCACGATCTTCATAGTGTTGTGGTACTTGTCAAGACCGAAGTATTCGCTAAGACCTACGAGACACTGTGGACAGTAGTAAGGAGTAACTTCGCCAGTTTCCTTATCCTTATATTCATACTTGTAGTCGTTCATCCATGAACCGTCACCATAGTTGTAAACTTCTTCGTGCTGGTCTGCAGAAGCAAGAGTGCAGAGCACCTTGTCGAAGTTACGAGTTACAGTAGAAGCAGGGTCTTCAGAAGTAAGACAGTCAGCATAGAGGTGACCATACTTCATGTACTTGTGGTTGAAGTGGTTTGTGAAGTTGTCGGCAGGGGTACCTTCACGATAGAGAGCCTGAACGTCTACAGTGTAAGAACCTGCAGGGAACTTGACAACCTGGTACATATCAGCCTCCTTCTTGTCGTAGAAGCCGTAGATACCGATGTGTCCTTCGAATGCCTCGAGGAATTCGTTTGGTTTATCACCATCAACCTTCCAGTAGTCACCCATTGTCTGTACCACCTTGTCATGAGGACGGTTTGTGTCGTCGTTAGGACCAACTTCTCCTGAGAAAGACTGACCGTCAACGTCACCAAAGCCAAGCTTAGCAGCTACATTTTCGCCTACAGTAAAGTCTTGTGCATTTACTGAGAAAAATGTAGCAATTGCAATTGCAAAAGTAAACAGTTTTTTCATAATGAAAATGTTTGGATTAATAAAAAAATTAATTAGGTTTGTTTATGATTTATCACTCTTTTATTTTGAAAAAGCATACACTATACGTTTGCACAATGTTCGCTATTCGGTTGCAAAGATATGTATCTTTATAACACGATGGATTTAAAAATCAATTAAATATACACGCATGTAACGTAATAAAACGCATTTGTAACGTATTTAAAGACCGCATTTCCACTTTTATTGGCACTTGTGTGCCTTTGTGAGAAAAAATGCTTACCTTTGCAATCGATAAAAAAATGTACAATATGAGTCTTATACAATTATTAAAAAAGATTGCACCATACGTTCGACCATACAAATGGTTGGTAGTTGCAACCCTTATTCTCACTCTTATCGGTTCGCTTATCGCACAGGTAAATGCGGTAGTTCTTGATAAGACAGTTGACGCGATTAATGCACTTGTTGTGCCTGAAGGCTTCACTCATACGTTGCTTGGAGGTAAAGGTTTTGACTGGTCAAGAGCGGCAAATATCCTTACCGTCATAACAATTGTTTTGCTCGGAAAAGAAGTCCTTTCTGCATTAATAAGGTACGCGCAAAACTATTTTGGAGAGCGAATGCGAATACTCGTTAGCAAAGATTTGTCACAAGCTGTAGTGGATCATATCCTTTCTTATAGAATGGCATTCTTCTCACAAAATGGTAATGAGGTGGGCAAACTGCAAGCACGAATCGACCAAGGCGTAGGCTCTTTGTCGTCTACTGTGCAGAGTGTGTTCATCGACCTTTTGCCACTCTTCACTTCGGCCTTCCTTGCACTCATCTTGATGTTTGTTGCAAATGTTTACGTTGGTTTTACTGCACTCTTCATCGTACCTATTTATATATGGATAACAATAGCACAAGCTCGAAAACTCAAAGGTTGGAGACATAATATGCGTAATTTCCGCGAGATGAAGTCTAACGGGATTGTGAGCATAATCGAAAGCATGAATGTCATCAAATCGTTCAATCGCGAACCAATAGAGAGCAAGAAGCAATGGGATATTCAGACTCAGTTTACAGATAATCAGATGCTTGTTCGTAAGACAAGTTTCTACTTTGATGGAGTGAAAAGTTTTGTTCAGCAAGTAGGAACTGTCCTTATCATCATCCTTACTGCTTACCTTGTGCTCATTCAATATCCAGGAATGACCATCGGTAAGATTATGTATCATGTGATGCTTTTTGCAAATGTGACAGCTCCAATTACCCAACTTCAACGTATCTTCGACTCGCTCAATGATGCTCTTATCTATGCAGAGGGCTTTTTCGACATACTTGAGGCGAACGATGAAAAAGAGCCAACTGGTAGTTATCGCCCTGAAAAGGTGAGAGGCGAGTTTGAGATTTGTGGAGTTGACTTCACTTATCCTAATGGAACTAAGGCACTTCATAACATCAATATGCAAGTGGGAAGTGGGCATATTACTGCTTTCGTGGGATTGTCTGGAGCGGGTAAGTCGACGATTGTCAACTTGTTGGATAAATTTTATGAACCTGATTGTGGTTCGATTAAACTTGATGGTGTCGACTTGAAGGATTGGGACACTCAGTATTTGCGTGAGAATATCGGACTCGTTTTGCAGAAGAATCATATCTTTGCAGGCACTATCGAGGAGAATATTCGTTACGGAAAACCTGATGCAACCGACGAGGAAGTGATTGATGCTGCAAAGAAGGCGTTTATCTATGATCAAGCGATGAAGTTGCCTGAAGGTATGCAATCCAAGGCAACTGCCCTTTCGGGTGGTCAGCAACAACGAATTGCCATTGCCCGTATGTTCCTGAAGAACCCTCCAATCATCTTCCTTGATGAACCAACAGCATCTCTTGACGCCATTGCAACAGAGCAAATAAAAGCGTCGAT